>JBKKAL010000202.1:0-2744 GCA_046714695.1 Pyrinomonadaceae bacterium | reverse complement strand
TGCTTGGGCCGACGCAGACTCACTCGGCAAAGATGCGCCTACAGGCGAGGAACTTCTCACTCTGGTTGACTCGAAGTTGATCCCGACTCTCAAGAACCTTGATACAACGGAGTTGATTGGCAAGGCTGAGCGTCGCGGGACATTGCTACGCAGCGTGTTCGAGGATGCTACCAACTTCATGAAGTCCGGGACGCTGCTACGCCAGGTCATTAACAAAATCAATGCCGACATCGACTTCAACGAAGCCTCCACTCGCCATCTATTTGGCGACATTTACGAGCAGATTCTTCGCGAGCTTCAGGGAGCCGGCGACGCGGGGGAGTACTACACACCCCGAGCAGCTACGCAGTTCGCAGTGGACATGCTGGATCCGCGTTTGGGTGAGAGTGTCCTTGATCCCGCCTGCGGCACTGGGGGCTTCTTGACCGGTGCATTCGAGCACCTCAAAGCTCAGTCGAAGACTATTGATGAATTGGCTCTTGCGAAAGCTTCGATACACGGGGTCGAAAAAAAGGCCGTCCCCCACCTGCTGTGTGTGACGAACATGATGGTTCACGGCATTGATGATCCGAGCAACATTCGACATGACAACACACTGGCTCGGCCATTGCGGGACTATGGCGCTGCCGACCAAGTAGACATCGTGATCACAAATCCTCCCTTTGGAGGCATAGAGGAAGACGGTATAGAGGAAAACTTTCCTGCGGAGTTTCGTACTCGTGAAACCGCAGACCTATTCCTCGTACTCGTTATGGAGCTCCTCAAGAACGGTGGCAGAGGCGCTGTCGTTCTTCCAGATGGAACGTTGTTCGGTGAAGGAATCAAGTCCCGAATTAAGAGGAAGCTCGTGGAGGAGTGCAACCTGCACACCATAGTGCGGCTTCCCGCCGGAGTCTTCGCGCCTTATACGTCCATCAAGACCAACATTCTTTTCTTCACCAAGGGGGAGCCGACTCGGGACGTTTGGTTCTATGAACACCCGTATCCGGAGGGTGCAAAGTCGTACTCCAAGACCAAGCCAATGCGTATCGGAGAATTTGGCCCAGAGAAGGCATGGTGGCTGAATCGCACCGAAAATGCACAGGCCTGGAAGGTTCCAATCGCCAGCATCATCGCATCTGGATACAACTTGGACGTCAAGAACCCCAGCGCGTCTAGTCCAGCCTTCGAAGATCCGGATGTGCTTTTAGCGCGCTTTGTCGCAGCAAACGAGCGAGTCGGGGAAGCACAAGAAGTCCTGAGGCGGCGACTGGAAGATGCCCTAGGCGTTCTGGAGATGGCCGAGACTTCTGCGAGTTCGGACAACTGATATGGATCCCCGAACTCTGTTGGAGCCAATCCAGTACGTCGGAAATACCGCCGAAGGGATGCAGCAGGTCCGCGAGAAGATTATCCATCTTGCATTGCGCGGCAAGCTTCACACACAGTCAGCCGCCGATACCCCGACCGCTGAAACTCTTGCCTCCTTGGTACTCGACTCTCAGCTGGAGAAATATCGACAGTCTGTCAGGACACCTGAAGGAGTTCCCGCTACGTGGAGCGAAGCTGCCCTAGGTCTAGTCGTCCACCATCGCCTGGGGAAAACACTCAACAGGAGTACCGGTGTCGGCGTGCCGACGAGATACCTTCGTTCGGTCAACATCCAGGACGACAGGGTCGCATTGGATGATATTAAGGAGATGCTGGTCCCCGCGACCGAGCTCCCCAAATTCAACGTGAAGAAGGGCGATGTTTTCGTAGTCGAGGGAGGAGACGCTGGGCGTAGCGCTGTGTGGCTCGGAGAAGATGCTCCAGGCCTTGCGTTCCAAAATGCGCTTCATCGCCTTCGAGCCACAGAGGCTGTTATTCCCGAATTCCTGCAGCTGGCTCTCCGAGATGCGCGCGCGACTGGTCGGTTGGGCGCACTGGCCACAGGGATGACGATCAAGCACCTTTCCACGAACTCGCTAAAGAATCTGGCTATCCTGCTCCCGCCTGTTAGCGAGCAGCGCCGGATTGTTGCAGCTGTCTCGGGTCTTATGGAATCGTGCGACCTGTTTGCCGCCCGGTTGAATGAACGTAATCAAGGACTCGACGCCCTTCGATCCTCCTCCCTGGCGTCACTGGCTTCCGCGCCCACGACTGACCTCCTGGAGTCCGCATGGGAGCTGACGGCATCGATCTGGGGTCCCCTGGCATCTTCGGCTGCAGGGGTCGACGAGCTTCGCCGTGCAATCCTGCAGCTCGCCGTTACAGGAAGGCTCAGTCGATCAGCGACGAACGGCGAGAATGCTCGGGATCTACTCGCGAGAATCGACGTTGCTGCCCGAGAGTTTGACCCCAAGCACTCTGGGCGCTCAGGCACGAACTCCCTTTTGACGGAGAAAGTACCTCCGTTCCGCTTGCCCGACACGTGGGAATGGATCGCCCTTGAGGGTGTCTGCTCGCATGTGGTGGACTGCCTCCACAGCACTCCCGCGTATTCCGCCGAGGGGTACCCGGCCGTCCGCACTAGCGACATAAGGCCCGGGCAAATCCTCTGGGAACAGGCAAGACGGGTATCCCAGGACGAATACGAGCGGCAGACACAGCGACTTGTCCCGCAGGCGGGTGACGTTTTCTACAGTCGCGAAGGCAACTTCGGCAATGCTGCCGTCGTGCCGCGGGGCGTGGCGATGTGCCTCTCACAAAGAATGATGCAATTTCGCCTCTACGACGGAGTCGATCCACGGTACTTTGCCTGGGCGTTGAACTCCCCCTTGGTC
>JBKKAL010000201.1:0-8351 GCA_046714695.1 Pyrinomonadaceae bacterium | reverse complement strand
ACTAGACCCTAAGATATGCCCGGCGATGCGGAATCCGGCTCGTATGCCGGGAGCGACTTCCAAAGCCTCGCCAGTATTCTCCACAGGCTGAATCAACTGGATGGCGGCGCGCGCGTCCTCTTCCGTGTAGAGCGGAAGCGCAGGCTTGTGCTTGGTCAGGTTGTGGCGATTTCTGTAATCCGCGGCCTCTTCCTGAAGCCGCGCCGCGTCGGGCAGCAATATTTTCAGCAGGTCAGCCGTGCCGCGCGAGCAATAGACAGGATTATTGAAGCCTTGCGCGACGAGGCGCGGCAGATAGCCCGTGTGGTCTATGTGCGCGTGCGTGATAAGCACCGCGTCGAGGGCGCGCGGGTCGAAGGGCGGCTCCTGCCAGTTGCGCTCGCGCAGCTCCTTTAAGCCCTGGAACATGCCGCAGTCAACCAGCACACTGCCTCTATCGGCTTCGATCAGGTATTTTGAACCCGTCACAGTCCCCACGCCGCCCCAGAATGATAAAGTTGCCATCAGTTCTCCTCGAATAAATTATTGTAATAAGCGCGGCGATTTTACACGTCCGCGGGCAAATAGACGAGTTGTACTATTCTCCTTCGTCGCTCTATGAGGAGCGCTGCTCTTTCTGTGTCCGGTGCGCCTATGCTTTTTCTGGCCGCTGCACTGCTGCTCTTATTGAGTGGACTGCAAAAGAGCAACGAGCGGCCGTCTATGTTTCGCATGGACGCAGGTGTTCAAAAAGCGTGCGTCATGCTTTATGATGTGGCGGACGGCGAAAGCATTTTTGACGCGGCGCGCCGTCTTTAGATTGAGAGAGAAACAGGAGACAAACATGAAACCGCTTTTCCCCTGGCGCAATAAGTTTTCAGCGATTGTTTTTACTATCGCGCTCACGCTCACAACTTTCACCGGCGCAAGCGCGCAACAGCGGCGAGAGCCCAGGCAAGAGACGCCGGCCGTCGGCTCTCCGATTGGAGCGATCTTCGATTTAGGCTCAAGCATTCTCTCTACCGCGACGGGTTACGTGAGCGCCGATCCATACGCGCAGTTTCGCGGTGCTCGTCACACGAATGCCGGATTGATCAGTGAGCGCGATGAAATGCGTCTGGGCAATCAGCTTCACCAGGAGATGGGCAAAAAGTTCAGCATCACGAGCGCCGGACAGGAGCGCGCTAATCGCATCGGCCAGCGTGTCGCGCGCACGAGCCTCAGACCCGGGATTGCGTATCGTTTCCACGTCGTGCAGGATAAAGATATCAATGCGTTTTCGATTCCCGGCGGGCACATCTACGTAACGACTGCCCTGATGGAGCTGGCTAACGATAACGAGCTTGCCTCCGTGCTTTCGCACGAGATCGCTCACGTCGTCGCGCGTCACAGCCTCAAGACCATACAGCAGTCGCAGACGCTGGGCGGCCTCGTCGGCCTGTTCGGCTCAATCACGGGAATTGCGGGCGAGACGGTTGGCGGCCTTGGCACTGCCGCCGCGCAGATCGTCGCCAGCGGGCTGCTCGCCGTACACAATCGAGAGGAGGAGCGCGAGGCGGATTTTCTGGGCGTACGAGCGATGCCGAGGGCAGGGTTTGATGCCAACGGAATGATCACGATGTTTCAGAAACTTCAACGCGTCAGCAACTCGAACTCTTCGCTTCTGGGCTCGCTCTTCAACGATCACCCGGACGTGCAGGAGCGCATTGATAACACGCGCTACGAGATAAGCCGGATGCGCGGCGCGAAGAGCGCCAGGTAAATCTCGTTCAAAACAAAAAGCAGAAGGGGCGACAGAATTATATCCGTCGCCCCTTCTTCTTTCTTGCGCCATCTATCCGCCTGTTCAAACTATGTCTGCGGCGTTTTGATCTGTTTGTGTTCGGACACCGAATATTACGAGCGCCGCAGGAATAAGCAAAGCGAGATTACGCAGGGCGGTCTTGACGCCGAGTTGGCTGGCGATGATACCGCCGAAGCAACCGCATTCGAGCGGCTCGCCCTGCTTGACGTAAACATAGTAAAGAGCATAACCCGCGAACCCCATGAGCAGTGCCGCCGACCACAAACCTCCCAGGCGAACAGTTCGTGGCAACAAGAGCAGCACGACGGCAAGGGCTTCGGCCAAAATGACAATGATGCTCGCGGGCAAGGCCCAACCCGTCCAGACCAGATTGGAAAGGTTGGCGACGAAACCGTTGAAGGTATAAAGCTTCGCCACAGCGGTAAATAAAAAGAGCGCCGCGAGGCCAAAGCGGCTGAGCTGAACGAGAATTACAAGTAAGGTGCGACGGTTCATAAGGGATGAAGGATGAGGGATGAGGGATGAAAAAGAACGAGTGATTGAGTCAGGTGAAACTCGATTCAATCATTCATCCCTTCACCCTGCGGCCCTCATCCCTGTTTTTCAGCGAGCGCGACGACCTTCTCGGCGGCGTCCTTCATGCCATTGGCGACGGTAAAGTTCAGACCCGACTCCCTTATCACGCGCTGGCCCTCTTCAACATTAGTGCCTTCAAGACGGACGACGACGGGAACGCTGATGCCCAGATTCTTCGCCGCGCCGACCACACCGTTGGCGACCATATCGCATCGCACAATACCGCCGAAGATATTTATGAGCACGGCGCGCACGTTCTCGTCCGCGAGCAGTATCTTGAAGGCAGCTTCGACGCGCGCCTGCGATGCGCCGCCGCCGACATCCAGAAAGTTCGCGGGCTCGCCCCCGGCCAGCTTGATAATATCCATCGTCGCCATCGCGAGCCCCGCGCCGTTGACCATACAGGCGATGTTGCCGTCGAGCTTGATATAATTGAGGTCGAACTTTGAAGCTTCTATCTCAAGCGGCTCTTCTTCGTTAAGATCGCGCAAGTCCATAAACTCTTTGTGGCGGTAAAGCGCGTTGTCGTCGAAATTGACTTTCGCATCGAGCGCGATCAGTCGTTTGTCCTTCGTCAACAAAAACGGATTGATCTCAAGGAGCGAGGCGTCCATCTGCTCGTAAGCGTGATAGAGCGATTGCATAAATTTTGCCGCCTGCCCGACGAGGTCTGCCGGAAGACCGAGCTTGAAGGCGAGCTTGCGGGCCTGAAAGGGGCGAAAGCCGACCGCAGGATTAATCGTCTCTTTGTAAATCTGCTCGGGCGAATTCGCCGCGACCTCTTCGATGTCCACCCCGCCCGCAGCCGAGGCCATAAAGACTGTTCTGCCGGTCGTGCGATCCAGAACAATACCGAGGTAGAACTCCCGATCAATGGGCAAACCCTCTTCGATAAAAAGCACGCGCACTTCCCTGCCTTCCGGCCCTGTCTGGTGCGTGATGAGCTTCATGCCGAGCATCTGCCGCGCTATCTCGCGCGCCTCGTCGGCGCTCTTCGCCAGTTTGACGCCGCCGCCTTTGCCGCGCCCGCCCGCGTGTATCTGCGCTTTGACGACGACCACATCCGTGCCCAGCTCTTTGGCCGCTTGATATGCCTCTTCGGGCGAGCGCGCCACGAGTCCTCGCGGCACGGCGACGCCGTATTTTCTTAATAACTCTTTGCCTTGATACTCATGAATCTTCATGCTCGTTCCTCGCTCGATTGACTTTAATTTTATAGCAACATGCTTTTACTTTATCGGTGTCAGAGGAGTGTAGCCGTACGGCGCGCGACGCCGCAAGTCCGTAGGCGCGACGCGCGATTTGATTGAAGGGAGCAAACGCGCTAACTTTGCGCTGCTCTCGACGCGCCGGAGAGAGCAGCTTTTCATAACCGTTCGCCAATTTTTCAGAGGAGACGATTCCGAATGAGTGAAGTCATCGTCAGTTCAACAACCAATCTACAAAACAGAGTGCAATACGGCGAGGGGCAGGAGATGATTATTGACGAGCCAGGGAGCGTAGGCGGCGACGGCGCGGGCCCTGATCCTTACACGCTCGTTTTGTCTGCGCTCGGCGGGTGCATTTCGATGACGGTGACGCTCTATGCGCGCCGCAAGGGCTGGCCGCTGGAGCGCGTCACGGTGCGCTTGAGCGCGTCGAGGATTCACGCCAGAGATTGCGTCGAATGTGAGCGGAGCACGGAAGGATTCGTTCATCGCATTGAGCGCTCTGTGATTGTCGAAGGTGATTTGACCGAAGAGCAGCGAGCGCGCCTGCAAGAGATCGCGCACAAATGCCCCGTCCACAAAATGCTGATATCGGAGATCGTCATTGCCGAGATGAAAGATCAGACAACGATCTAATATTTCGACCGCGAATAAAGCCAGCCTGAAGTTGTTATAGATTAATGTCAGCCCAAATGGCAGCATGGTCGGACGCGGCCTGTGATTGCTTCTTTATCTCTTCATAATGTGGGAACAGCGTCCCGTTCTGGCCTCCCCACACTCCCTTTCGCAGGACGCCGCCGGTCGCAACGCGCTCGAACAATGCGGGCGAGAGAAGAACATAATCAATCTTGTTTGACTTGGTGCCATTGCCGAAGGTTCCGGGCCGTCCATCGCTTTGAAATTGAGGATGTGCGGAAATGTCTTTGAGGTCTGAGCCTGCGCCGACCAGCGGTCTCAGCGGATCGCTATCCGGCGTGTCGTTGAGGTCGCCAACAATTGCGATCATGTCGAGCCCCTGCGCCCTTCGCTGATCATAGACCTCACGGACTCGCGTCGCCTGCGCTTTTCTGCGCGCGTCTGACTCTGCCTTATTGCCGAAGCCCTTGCTCTTAAAGTGATTCACCATGATCAGTATGCGCGCGACATCGTTGACCTGCACGGTAAACTCCGGGCAGTCGCGGCTGAAAATCCGACGGCCCTCTTCCATATCGTCAACGTGGCTGACTATTGTTTCGATGGTGTGACCGGGCTTCATCAGGAGTCCGACATCAATTCCCCGCTCGTCGTTGCCGTCAATCAACATGATCCCACTGTAGGTCGCATTGATGGGCCTCAATAGCTGCTCGTTGAAGCGGCTCAAAGCTATTCGATTCTCCGCTTCGATGACGGCCAGCACGTCCGCGTTCACATCCTGAATTACTTTCGCGGTCATTTGCACGGCCACGTCATTAACCGCCTCGGTCTTCAATTCAAGCCAGCCAGTCCAGTCGCCGCGCCCCCCGGCAACCACTTCCAGCGGCCCGGATTGTCGCCTTTTGAGCAGATGACCACGGTTCTGTCTGAGGATGACGAACTTTGACTCGTCGTCCCTTTTGAGGCCCAGCTTTTCAATGGACGTGATTATCGCCTTCTTGTTTGCAGGGGTGTAAACGGACTTTTGCAGTATCTTGTTCAGGCGGCTATATTCCGTCAGTATTTCCTTACCTTCGCTCCAACTTTCCAGATTCATAACGCTCGCACGCGAGAACAAATTCTCAATATTGAAAGCTGCGATACGCATACTGTGTAGCTCCTTTCGGGTAGTGAGAGATGATTCCGAGGCGACGGCCAGGCTAGCCTTACGACCCAATTAACCCGTCGGAAAATATCTGCATCCTGCGGCAAGTTCCTGATGAGAGGCAAGCCCATTCCGGGTGGATTGAATAAGCTGTAGAGCAGGATGATTAGGAATTTGTGTTTCCGCGAGTGTCTCCTGACTTTAGTGTCTTACGTCCACTCATGATATTTGGTTGGATGCGGTAGATCGCTACCACATTGGCACGGCCCCACACATCAATCCAGGTTTTATTTATGGCAGGTGTAAGAGTAGGATTGCGCTCTGTGATCGCTTGCATGGCGTGTTCCATGTCTTCGCCTTTGGTGAGACGCTCGGCCCGACCAATGACGATAACGCTGCGCCAGTTAGTGGGGCCGTCAACCTCTTCGACCTGCAAGCACACTTCGGGGTTAGCCGCAATATAATCGGTTTTCATACCTTCGGTCGTAAAGATGTAAAGGTCCGGGTCTGCGTAAGCATAATGTATGGGCACGACATATGGACGCCCCTCACGCGCGCAACCAAGATGCCCGTATCCGACTTTTTCTAAGAGAGCGTGCATTTCTTCTGCCGCCATTTCTTCAATTTCTATCAAGGGAATTCTCCTCAACGTCAGTATAGAGATTGCTGATATTTACAAACCACCGCTCGACTCGTAATTATGTTGTTATTATCCTCACATCTCAAGTGTCGCCGCCCTTACGCCACAATTAAATACGCCGCGAGCGAGAATTATTCAAGACAAACACCAAAGCGAAACAATGCAAGGGATGCGATGGGGCAGTCGGTTGGAATGCTTTGTCCGGCGTTGATTAATTGTGTAGGGCAAATACATTTCCCGAACCATCTACACAAACGCTGAACCTGGATTGTTGCAGGGGAATCCAGGCATTTCTTTGTATCTGCCGGTAAGGGTCTGGATATGGAATGACCGCTCCATATGTACCGTAAACATTAAGCATGGTCGCATTGTAGACCCAGAATCCACCGTTAGAGCCAAAGGATATTCCGTCTCCGCCTGTGAATGGGCCATACCACATGTCAGGAGATTGCATCCAGACCATTCCCTGCATGACGGGACAGGTGTTCGACGGAAGCGCCTGCTGGGGAGCGAAAGATTCCGGCGGAGTAGGCTTCGAGGTGACAGATGCAGAAGGTTGCGGCGTTAGCTGCGAAGAAACCGGTTGCGGTGATCTGTTATCACTTTTTTCGTCAGGCGTACGGTTTCCATAAGGAGGAGGAGGAGAAGGGGCTTCTTTGATTCCAAGGCGAATGAGTATAACGGCAGTTAGAACGGCGATAGCCACGCCGACGATGATCTGTTTGATCATCCCGCCCCCGTCATTTGACATGGTTGATCTATCCTCCTGAAGCCTGAATCGCAGCCTGTTTGCTTCACATCTAAATAATCAGGAACAAAAACGCGCATCCCCCTTGTCATTGGAATAATTGGAAATTCTGTGAGACAGCTTATCGGGACCGTAAGGAACAGCTAGAGACGCCGCTAAATTATTCCTCAAAGGCGAGGATGTCAATAGTTTGATTTGAGGAGGAAAACGGAATCGCGAATTACCGGACAACGAACAATATTTAACTGATGAGTGAATACCGCACGGGTTGCCCGGATGAAAACCTCTCGCGCTCAATCAAATGATCCGGAATACAGTCGCCGATGAGAAAGAAAAACTCTTGATGTTTGCGCTCGTCAATCTCGCGTGACGGCGGCGTCCACTCCTGCGTCCAGCTCATGCTTGCCATGACGTTGCGCCGGTAATCCAACTGGCCGACGAGCGCCTGCATCCGCAGGCCGTTGATGACCTCTATGATTTCGTCAAACGTGCCACGGCCTCCGCTGCTGTAAGAGAGCAGCATGTACTTGGCTCTGGTGTTCTTCAGTAACCGCTCGATTGCTTCGACGGCCAGATAGCGATTCCTTATGCCTTTTCTAAACTCTTCAAAGACGGACGCGCTCAACCTGTCGCTCGCGTCGCTTCTTCTGTTTGCCGCTCCACCGACGGACGGACGGTCATTGAGGCAAACCGTTTTCCAAAGGTGATAGTAAGAAGCGTACCGCACGCGAGACGGCGGCATCAGTTCATTGGACGAGCCATAAGGCGGGTCGTAATAAGCCAGATCAATAGCGGCGGTGGCGCTTCCGTGCTGTAGGAGAGAGAACACGTCTTCCTGGAAAACCTTGTGCGGGTGATCGTCCAGGATCAGATCGGGCACACGCAGCGTCATCTCCTGATAGGCGCGCGTCGCCCACTGCCTGAGGTAAGAGACCTGATGCCCGACGGTGCTATCAATCTTATCCAGAGCCAGCATGAGGCTGGTCAGTAACACAGACTTTTCGACTTCGTTCTGAGCAATAACGTCAATCTCATCTCTGATCGCGTCCAGCTTCATCGTATTGTGAAGCTGCCAGATTCTCTTCTTGCCGTCTTTTTGAATAGAACTGCCGCCGTTCGCTTCACCACCATAATTATCCGAGAACCAGCCGCGCTTTCCCGGAAGCCGGTTCAAATGCTCGATCATGGGCTCATAGTGCGCGGCAGCATGACGGTTCAGCAGGTAACACGTCGCGAATACTTTCGACCAGACGGCCACATCATTAGCGATCACGTTGTATCCGGCCCGCTTTAACGCCTGAGCCACACGGGTCGTTCCGGTAAAGCCATCGAAGACCGTGCTTACTTGAAGCGGCTCGATCAGACGGAGGATAACCGGAATCAGCGACTTTTTTGAGCCTGCGTATTTGATGCCTTCCGTAATCAAATGAGGACTCTCCGGATAAAAGTAGGAATAATAAAGCGAAGACATTCTGAAGCTGCCTGCGCCAGCTTTATATATCTGAAATATTATAAGCATGCGCGCGAGCAATCTGAAAGTTAAGGTTAATCCCGACGGGAAATCTGAACACAGCAAACAACAAGCCGCGAGGGCTGAAGCGATGCAGTCGCTTCAGCCC
>JBKKAL010000200.1:0-36999 GCA_046714695.1 Pyrinomonadaceae bacterium | reverse complement strand
TCCCTTTTAACCGAGAAAGCCCAGCGTCGCACGGAAGAAATTGTTGACCGAATCAATCACGCCGGTAATCTGAAGCGTTGCCGTCAGGATGATATTCAAAATGGCTACCGGCAACAGGAATTTCCATCCGAAGTTCATCAACTGATCGAAACGAAAACGCGGCAACGTGCCGCGCAGCCAGATATAGAGGAACAGGAAAAAGCTCACCTTGCCGAGAAAATAGAAGACGCCGAGGATGGGCACTTGCTTGACGAACGGGCCGTTCCACCCGCCAAGAAAAAGGGTCGTCGCCAGCATCGAGACCGTAAACATATTTATGTACTCAGCCATAAAGAAGAGCGCAAATTTCATCGCGCTGTATTCAGTATGAAAACCGGCGACCAACTCCGTCTCCGCCTCAGGCAGATCGAACGGAACGCGGTTAGTCTCCGCGATGGCCGAGATCAGATAAATGACAAAACCCAGCGGCTGTACCCAAAAGATATACCAGCCCATTCCCTGCACGCCGTATTGCTGCTCGACGATGCTGTAAAGATCGAGCGTACCCGCTTGCAGCACGACGCCGATCAGCGCTAGTCCCAGCGACAATTCGTACGAGATCAACTGCGCGCTGGAGCGCAATCCCCCCATCAGGCTGTATTTATTATTCGATGACCACCCGGCGAGCGCGATCCCGTAAACACCCACCGACGTGATGCCGAGGACATAAAGCAGGCCGACATCAAAACGTGTGACGACGAGTTGCACTGCGCCGAGCAGCGGAAGATTAACGGTTGGCCCGAACGGGTAAACAATAATCGTCATCAGCGCGGTGGTCGTGACGATAATCGGCGCGAGAAAATAGATAAACCGCGTGGATTTATCAGGAACGATGTCTTCTTTGAAGATAAACTTGAGAAGGTCTGCGAGCGGTTGGAGCATCCCGCCATAGCCGACGCGGTTCGGCCCCAAACGCCCCTGAATAAACGCCAGCACGCGACGCTCCGCCAGCACCGTGTAGGCCACAACGACCATCACCACCGTGAAGGCCACCATGATGCCGGTCAATTTCAACCCCACCTGAATAAGAGGATTATTCCAATCCAAAGTTATCAGTCTCCTGCCACCGCCTCCTCGTCGCGGCGCAAAGAATCATCAACCGTAATCTGATAAAGCGGCGAGATCGCGAAGGTCGGAGGCTGCGGGTTGCCGGAAGCGAGTAAAGGGAATTGTGGAACTCTGCCCGTCAGCGTTCCCGGCTTGAATAACTCGTGGCCCACCTCCGGCGTGCCCATAATCTTCTCTACTGTCTCGCCGAAGCCTTCCACCCTCACACGTATGCTCTCAAGCTCTTTCGCTAGATCGCGCTGCTCTGCAACGGCGTACCTAGCCTGCACAGGCTTGGTCTCGTCTTTTAGCAGCGGGTAGCGCAAGCCCTCGTAGGCCGGAATACGCTCCCCTATCTCTTTAAAGACGGCGCTGGCCGACATCTGGAACCCGAAATCAACGCCAAGCTCCTGTGCCAATTGCGATGTGATTACCCAATCCTGTTTCGATTGATGAACGGGCGGGATTGATTGACGCACGCGCTGCACGAGCCCGTCGTTGTTCGTAAATGTGCCGTCACTTTCAGCCCATGAAGCGGCAGGGAAGACGACATCCGCGAAGCGTGTCGTCTCGGTCTCGAACAATTCCTGAACGACAAGAAAATCCAGCTTCGAGAGCGCTTCTTCGCGCCCGTTTAGGTGGGAGGGAAGAAAGCTTCCGGCAACATACATCGCGCGCAACCCTTCGCCCGCCGCCGCTATCAGGTCGGTCGCGCTTTTGCCCCCGCGCATCAATCCTATGTCGTGTGCGCCGAAGCTATTGTTATAGAGCGGCAGTGGATGCAGCAGCACTCGTCTAGATTCACGCCCCAGTGTGTAGGGAAGTTGAGCGACGAGAGCTTGCGCTTCCGCACTCAACTCAGCGCCGAACATGATAACGAGATCGCCCTCCGTGCCTGTGAGCGCGCGACGCAGCTCAATTAACTCTACTTCTTCAACGCCCATCTTAGCGGCAGCCAGCTTATTGTGCGCCTGGTTGGCAATCGCCAGCACCGCTGCGTCTTCTGTGCCCGGTCTGATGTGCAGGAATTTCGCCGCCTGTTGTTTGAGGCGAATCTCCCGGCTATTGACGATCAAAAGCTTTGCGCCGCCATTACGCACGGCCTGCCTGATCTGTTTGCCTGTGAAGGGCTGCAACTCTTCCGGCTCGCCGCCGATCAGCAGGATAGTCGCGGCATGACGAATATCGCGATGCGTCGCTAGAGGCCCGGCCAGATTGTCAAAGAACGGCACAAGGCTGAAAGCGTCTGTCGCCGTAAAGTTGTTAGTTCCCACTACCTCGGTCGCAAACTTGTGAAGCGCGTAAAGAGATTCGTTGGTCAGGCGCGGGCTGCCGACGACACCGATGGAAGATGCGCCGTGAGCTTCTGCCACAGCATCGAGTCTGGAGGCCGTATAGCGAATCGCTTCGTCCCATGTCGCGGGAATCAGCTTGCCGCCCTTCTTATAACGAATCAGGGGCGTACGCAGTCGCTCCTCATGATTGACGAAGGGATGTCCGAAGCGCCCTTTTATGCAAAGGAACTCGCCGTTATGACCGTTGACGTAACGGTCGCGAGCCACGATGCGCATCAACTCGCCTGCGCGTGACCCCAGAGACATCTCGCAGCCGTCAGAGCAATATGTGCAGGTCGAGACGGTCTGGGCCAATTCCCACGGACGCGCCTGATGGCGATACGTGGCATCGAGCAGCGTTCCCGTGGGGCAGACCTCAATGCAATTGCCGCATTGCGAGCAGTTGAGCCAGCCGCCGTATGTGCCGATCACAGTATTAGCCCCGCGCCCGCCAGCCTCTATTGCATCCTCGCCCATCCATTCGTCGCACACGCGCGTACAGCGTTTGCAGAGAATGCAGCGCTGCGGGTCGTTGGCAACCATCGGGGAAAGATATTTCTCCGGCGCATAGTTCTTACGCTCTGTAAATCTCTCTTCGAGACCACCCCAATCAAAGGTCATCTCCTGTAATTCGCACTCGCCGCCGCGATCACAGACAGGGCAGTCGAGCGGGTGGTTCGCCAGCAGGAATTCCACCATCGCGCGTTGCGCCTTCTCTATCTCTTCGCTCTGCGTCGTCACGATCATGCCGTCCGTGCAGGTAATCGTGCAGGACGTTTGAAGCTTCGGCATCTTCTCGATACGCACGAGACACATACGGCACGATGCCTGTAATGCAAGATCGGAGTAGTAGCAGAAAGAAGGAATATCAAAACCCTTCTCGCGACACACCTCGATCAAGGACGCGCCCTTCGCGACCTGAAAATCTTTACCGTTAATTGTGACTTTTACTAAATCAGTTGACATCTTATTTGATTATGGCTATGGCTCCAGGTGTCGCCTGAAATCTTCAGGAAACTTTTTGATCGCCGATTGAATAGGCCATGCGGCGGCATCACCAAGGGGGCAGAACGATTTGCCCTCTATGTTGTCGCAAAGATCAAGAATCAAACGGGCATCTTCGGGACGACCCTCTCCCTTAGCGATACGTTTGAAAATCTTGACCAGCCAGTCCGTGCCCTCTCGACACGGCGTACACCAGCCGCAGGATTCATGCTTGTAAAACTCGATCAGATTCTTCGTTGACTCGAAAATATCCACCGTCTCGTCCATCAGGATAAAACCACCGGAGCCGACCATAGAGCCCGCCGCCACCAATCCCTCGTAATCCATCTTTACGTTTTTCCCGATAATATCTCCAGCGGGCATGATATAGACGCTTGAGCCGCCCGGTATCACGGCCTTAAGGTTTTTTCCATCACGAATACCGCCGCAGTCTTCCATGATGAACTTTTCCATATCGTCGTAGCCCATAGGAAGCTCATACACGCCCGGACGATTGACGTGGCCGGAGACCGCCCACACCTTTGTGCCGCCGCTTTTTTCCGTCCCAAGTTTCTGGTAAGCCTCGCCGCCCATCTTGATAATGTCGGGCACGGCCGTCAGCGTCTCGACGTTGTTGACGACAGTCGGGCAACCGTAGAGACCCGCGACAGCCGGGAAGGGCGGTTTCATGCGCGGGTGTCCGCGCAGTCCTTCGAGCGAATTCAGGAGCGCCGTCTCTTCGCCGCAGATGTATGCGCCCGCGCCCGAATGCGTATAGACCTCGCAGGAGAAATTCGTGCCTAAGATTTTTTCACCGACGAGGCCCGCAGCGCGCGCTTCCTCTATGGCGCGATCCATGATCTCGATCAGATAGCGATACTCGCCGCGCGTATAGCAGTAGGCCGTGTGCGACCCGAGCGCGTAAGCGGCGATCAGCATGCCTTCGATCAGCATGTGCGGGTCGCGCTCCATCAGATAGCGATCTTTGAAGGTTCCCGGCTCTGATTCGTCCGCGTTGCATACGACGTACTTCGGCTTCGGCGAGTCCTTCGGAACGAAACTCCACTTCATGCCGGTCGGAAAGCCAGCGCCCCCGCGACCGCGCAGTGCGGATTTCTTCACTTCCGCAATGACATCGTCGGGCGACATGCCGTCGAGCACCTTCTTCAGAGCTTCATAGCCGCCATGCTTGCGATAGACTTCGAGCGACGCGGAGTTTTCCAGATTTACCCGCGCAAGCTGAAGAGGCTCGCAGCCGATTGCACCAATAAACATAAACGTTTCTCTAAATGGAAATCATCAATAATCAGATTCCGGACTAAGACCTGCCAGCTACCTGACGCCGTTACTGACCTGCGCGCTACGGCAGCGCTCGATTAATTCGTCAACCTTTTGGGGCGTCAGATTTTCGTAGTAATCAAAACCGATCTGCATCATCGGCGCTGTCCCGCACGAGCCCAGACATTCGACCTCGGAGAGCGAAAACATCCCGTCGGGGGTCGTCTCGCCGGGCTTGATGCCCAGTCTCTCAGAGCATTGAGCCGTGATCTTTCCAGCGCCGAGAATCTTGCACGAGAGCGTCCGGCAAACCTGCAAGTGATACTTTCCTACCGGCTCCGTGTTGATCATCGAATAAAAGGTTGCGACTTCCCAGATGTCCGTGATGCGCACGCCCAGACGATCCGCCAGATACGCCACGCCGGGGGGGTCAAGGTATCCGCCGCGCTCGCGTTGGACAATAAACATCAAAGGCAGAATCGCTGAACGCTTTCGCTCCAATGGGTACTTCGCCAGATGCCCGTCAATCTCCGCCTCGACCTCAGGCGAAAAGACTGCCATCTGCGCAGGAACCTTCGCCTCCTGCGGCAGCGGATTGTTTGGCGTGAATTGCTGGGACATAACTCGATTTTGGATTTTAGATTTTGGATTTTAGATTAACGCTCCGTGTATCTTGAATCTTGGAAGCAAGGCTTTCAACCTGCGCGCGCCCGCCACTCCAAAATCCAAAATCTAAAATCCAAAATGGTCTTAACGATCAATTTCTCCGAGCACGATGTCGAGCGAGCCGATGATGGCGACGACATCAGCGATCATCTCGCCTTCGGCCAGTTGCGGCAGCGCCGAGAGATTGACGAAGCTCGGGCCACGAAAATGGACGCGGGCGGGCTTTGGCCCGCCGTCCGACTTGATATAGACGCCAAGCTCGCCCTTCGAGCCCTCAATCGGGTGATAGACCTCGCCCGCCGGAACGTCGAAGCCTTCCGTGACGATCAGGAAGTGATGAATTAGAGCATCCATGTGAGTCTTCATCGCTTCACGGTCGGGAAGGACGACCTTCGGCGCGTCGGCCTTGACCGGCCCGGGCCGCAAGCGCGCCAATGCCTGAAGGACTATCTTGTGCGACTCTCTCATCTCGCGCATACGCACAAGGTAACGCGCCCATACATCGCCGTCCGCTTCCACCGGCACTTCAAAATCGTACTTCTCATAACCCGTGTATGGATTGGCGCGACGAATGTCTATCTCGACACCGCTGCCGCGCAGACACGGGCCGGAGAGTCCCCAGTCAATCGCATCCTCGGCAGAGATGCGGCCTACGCCCTGCGTGCGTCCCTGGAAAATCGTGTTGCCCGTCAAAAGCGTGTGAAACTCATCCACGGCTTTCGGAAAAGCATCCGTGAACTGCTTACAACGCCGCTCGAATCCCGAAGGCAAATCCATCATCAATCCGCCGATGCGAAAGTAGGATGGAGTAAGGCGTCCGCCTGAGGCCGCCTCGATCATATTCAAAATCTTTTCGCGCTCGCGGAAACAGTAAAAGAAGACTGTCATCGCGCCGATGTCTAAAGCGTGCGTCCCCAACCAGACGAGATGAGAGGCGATGCGTTGCAGCTCGCACATCAGGACGCGAATCGTTTGTGCGCGTTCGGGGATTTCCAAACCCAAAAGCTTTTCGGCAGCCATCACGTAGGCCAGATTGTTGCCGAGCGGGTTCAGGTAATCCATCCGGTCTGTGATAACTATGCCCTGCTGGTATTTTTTGTACTCGAATAGCTTCTCCATGCCCGTGTGCAGATAGCCTATGTCGGGTGTGGCATGGACGATCATCTCTCCGTCGAGCACCAGTTCAAGACGCAACACTCCATGCGTCGAAGGATGCTGCGGTCCCATAGAGATCGTCATCTGCGTATCGAGCGGGCGATCCACGATCTCAAACTGCGGCGGAATGTTGATGGTCGAGCTGCTCATTTTTATAATTTCAGATCTGAGATTTGGGATCTCAAATCAGGTTAAGCTATAGGGCTCGTAGCCGCGCAAAGGGAAATCCTTGCGTAGCGCGTGGCCTTCCCAATCGTCCGGCAAAAGAATGCGCCGCAGGTCGGGATGACCATCAAAAATTACTCCAAACAGATCGAAGGTTTCGCGCTCGTGCCAGTTAGCGGTGCGCCATACTTCGGTCACGGATTGAACGTGCGCGTCTTCTTCGTTGAGCACTACTTTTAAACGGAGGCGATGATAATGCTTTACCGAGAAGAGATGATAGTTGACCTCGAAGCGCGGCTCTTCTTCAGGCCCGCGATCTACGCCGCAAAGGTCAGCGAGAAAATTGAACTCCAGACCGGGCGTAGTCTTGAGAAACGAACAGGCCGCGAAAATATGCTCGCGTGGAACAACGACCGTTATTTCATCGAAGGCTTCGATGATTTGGCCTACCCATTCCGGGTGTCCTTGCTGCAACGCCGTCACCAGCGGCGACGGCGTTACGGCGTTAGGAGGCTGAGTTTCAGCCTGTGCGTCAGGACGCCCTGCTTGATCGGTTTCTTTCGACATCTTTACGTAAAGAGTGTGCCTTACTCCTGACCCGAATTTATTGCTGAAAAGCTTCGTTTGTATAAACTCTTTTAGGAAGAGCGACGGCGCTCGTGCCGCGATGCGATGGTGTATGGCCGCGACTGTGCGGCTGCCTCGTTGGTTGCTGAGATGCCGGAACCGGGCAATGTTCCCGGCGGAACAGCCTCGCGCGCCTCTTCAGGCTGCACATCCCTACGATCCAGCACTGACTCCTTCATGACCTTGTCCTGCAACATCATGACGGCGTGAATCAGCATCTCAGGCCGGGGCGGGCAGCCCGGTATATAAACATCCACAGGCACAACTTTGTCCACGCCCTGCACGATTGCATAGTTATCGAAGACGCCGCCGGAGGTGGCGCATGCGCCCATCGAAATGACCCACTTCGGCTCCGGCATCTGATCGTAGATACGTCTTAAGACAGGGGCCATCTTGCGCGAGACGCGACCAGAGACGATCATCACATCGGCCTGACGCGGGCTCGCGCGAAATACCTCCGAGCCAAAGCGCGCCAGATCATTGCGCGAACTCGTCGCGTTCATCATCTCGATAGCGCAGCAGGCGAGGCCGAAGGTCGCGGGCCACAAACTTGACTTGCGCGCCCAGTTGATAAGCGAATCCAGCCGCGTCGTTAAGACTTCCGGTAAAGCTTCGGCGATGACATTTTCGAGTCCCATAAAATCCTTCCGACCCGCACCCTCAAGCCGCGCGTCGCGGCGCTTCGCTCTTAGACTTTCTGAGATCAGTCAGCGCGCGAGCCTCGGCATGCGCTTCGCGTCGCGCCCGGTCCCCCCAGTCAAAAGCGCCCTTCTTTAAAACATAAACGTACCCGACCAACAAGAGAAAGACGAATAGAATCATCTCCCAAAAGATGAGCTGGCCCAAACCGTACTCCGGCCCCGACAGCGTCTTGAAGACGACGGCCCATGGCACCAGAAAGATGACCTCAATATCGAAGAGGATAAAGATCATCGCGATCAAATAGAACTTGACCGAGAATCTTTCACGGGCAGAGCCGACCGGGTCTTTGCCGCACTCGTAGGGCATCAGTTTGGTGCGCGTCCGCTTGCGCTGCCCGACCATTTGAGACAGCAAAACATTCGTCACGGCGAACCCTGCCGCCACGATGAAAATAAGCAAGATCGGTAAATATGCTTTTAGCTCGAACACACGCGCCCCCGCGCGGGCATCAGTTTCGCCCGGCGCTTCGCCCCTTCTGTTTAGGGTGAAACTTCCTCTGAATAGAGATTGAGAATCATGGTACAAGCGCATCGTAGTGCATCGAAGTGTGGGTGTCAAGGATGCTTTTGGGCGGGTTCAAGCCCTGTTGGAGAAGGAGATTGACCGCCTGAAAAAGGCTATGTTACTGTTCTCGGAAGCGCCCCTTTTCAGCCCAAACATGACAGGCAAACGAGTGAGTCGCGAGCGGTATTAATCGAGCAACTGTGATCACGGGATTCAACACGGATGTAGAGTACGATGGCGTTACCTACCATGTGCAGACCGAGGACAAAGGATTAGAGTCACCGCTAATCCTCTCGCTGGTCTACTCGGGTGGCGCGATACTGGCGAGCAAACGCTCGCCTTACAACGATTTGATCGCCGCCGGATTTAGCGAACAAACGCTTACCGAGCGGCTACATCGCCAGCACAAACTGATCTGCGCGGCGATCAATGCCGGTCGCCTCGATGACCTTAAAAAGATGAGCGGGCGAAGCGCCACACCTTCGGCGCGCCCCGTCCAACCCGTTGACGCCTTAAGCGAGCCCATCCCGGCACAAACAACAATCGCGACCGACGACCAGACCCCACAAGAGGCTGTCCTGTTAACGCAGGAGGCCACGGAGGCCTCGCCCTCCATCGCTCAGCTATTATCCGGTAGGGGTTCTGATGTGCCAGTCATAACCGATTCGGCACAGACGGGGACAATCAAGCCAACTTTACATCTGGGCTTACTGGAAGAGAGAGAACTGCGCGGAGGCGAGTTTGTTACTTTGCGTGTTCGCCTGAGCCGTGGGACGACGGAAGCCAGAGACGCCGTCGCGGACGCTACCATTACGCTGAAGATTCTGGGGACGACTTTTCGACCGGTGATCAGCTCGGCGAGGACAGATCAGGACGGCATCGCCATCGTCTTCGCAGCCCTCCCGCGTTTTGCCACGGGTCGCGCGGCCATCCTCATACGCGCTATCGCCGACGGCGAGGAAACAGAGATGCGTCGCATCGTCCATCCTTCCTGAAGGAGTTTGAAAAGATTGCACGTCGAAATTAACGGCGAGACACGGGTTTTGGAAGAGCAGATAACGCTCGTGGGTTTGATCGAGTACCTAAAGCTTGCGCCCGAGCGTCTCGCTATCGAGCTAAACCAAACGGTCGTGCGGCGCGCAGACTGGCCCAACACTCCGCTCAAAGAGGGCGACCGTATAGAGATCGTTCATTTCGTCGGAGGAGGGAACGAAGGGATGAGGGCGGCAGCGATGAGGGATGAATAAAGAGCATTCAAGAACTGGAAGCCTTCCTTTCATCGCTGCCGCCCTCATCCCTTACTTTTCATTCGGTAGCTTCGGGTGTAAAGTCGGGTTATCAAGAATAAATGGAGAATAGTGAGTAGTTATGTCTTCTGTCGCATCAGGGCCGGTTGAGGGATCGGGTGAAAAATTTGAGATCGCGGGTCGCGTATTCACGTCCCGGCTTATTATCGGGACGGGAAAATATCGCAGTTATGAAGAGATGAAGGCGGCGCATCGCGCATCGGGCGCGGAGATGGTGACGGTCGCCGTGCGTCGCGTGCCGCTCGACCGCAGCTCGGAATCTTTTCTTGATCACCTGGACTCGTTGCTCGCTATCTTGCCAAACACCGCCGGTTGCTACACGGCGGAGGATGCAATACGCACCGCACGCCTCGCGCGCGAAGCGCTGGAGACAGACCTCATCAAGCTCGAAGTGATCGGCGATCAGACAACGCTTTTCCCGGACAACGAGCAGACGCTGGAAGCGGCGCGCGTTCTGGTCAAAGAGGGATTCACGGTACTGCCGTATTTCAGCGACGATCTGATTATGGCAAAGAAGCTTCTCGATGCGGGCTGCGCCGCCGTGATGCCCTTGGCCGCGCCCATAGGGTCGGGGCTGGGCATACAGAACCCCGCGAACCTGACGATCATGCGCGAGCAGTTGCCGGACGCGACGATCATCGTTGACGCGGGCGTCGGCACGGCAAGCGATGCGGCGATTGCGATGGAGCTTGGCGCGGACGCAGTGTTGATGAACACGGCGATTGCCGAAGCCCAAGATTCCGAACGGATGGCCCATGCGATGCGGCTCGCCATCGAAGCCGGACGCCTCGCCTACCTGTCGGGTCGCATGCCGAAACGACTCTACGCGAGCGCATCGAGCCCGCTTACGGGCGTCATTCGCTAATACTGATTAACCATAAAGCTTGAGGCCCGCCGCAACTCCCTTGATGAGTTGCGGCGGGCCTTTTTAAATTCTCAAGGTCGTTCTTTGGTCGGCCTGTTCCTCAAATAGCAGCCCGTAAGAGATCATCAAGGGCATGGACTCGCTGGTGTAGCCTTATTTCGAGCCGTTGGGGCCGTCGTTGGATTGCTGAAGTCCGTTGAATTGACGTTTGTATCCGTGCAGCTTGACGTTCTAATAGTTGACCTCGCGTCAGGATCAAGACCACCGGCAGTACTGGTGGAAAAGGGTGCAGGGCCGCTGCCTTCATAACATGTGGTAGAGGCAGCAGTACCTCCGTAACCGACGAAGTCAACAATGACGGCGTTATTCGGATTGAAAGGCGAAACGTTGTCATCTCCCGGACAATCATCTACGGGAAGGGCCGCTGTCCCAAGCACGAGCGCTACCTTACCGGCGGTGGCCGACATGGCAATGCTGCCCGGCGCATCCGTCGTCGGAAGCGCGACACCGTTAGCGCCGCCCGAAGCTCCCTGAATCAAAAAGTACTGTCCGGGAGCGATTGTGCCCGAAGTAATATCAGTCTTGAGGCTGGCAGTCGTCCCGCCGAAGTTGCCTGCCTGGCTCGTGTATTGCACTGAATAGGGAGTCGCTGAGAAATCAACCGTCGTCGTGCCGCGATTGAATATCTCAATAAAGTCATTCATGTAGGTCGCACCCGCATTACCGCCGCCAGGGTATAACTGGCTGATGACTAGCAATGGCTTTTTGACAGTGGTCGTCTGCGTCGCTGAATTGTTGCCGCCGTTGGAATCCGTAGTGCTTGAGCTAACGGAGGCCGTGTTAGAGATGATTGCGTCAACCGGCGCCGCCGCGTTCACCCTCACGACCAGAGTAAAGATTGATGACGACCCAACGGAGAAACTCGGATTCGTACAGCTAATTGAGCCCGTTCCGCCCACGGCTGGAACAGTGCCACAAGCCCAGCCTGCGGGAGTAGTGATTGATCTAAATGTTGTGTTTGTCGGCACGGTATCTGCCATAACCGCACTGCTGGCCGCATCAGGCCCGTTGTTGGTCACGGTAATCGTGTAAGTGATGTCATTGCCTATCGCCACAAAGAGATCGGGCGAATCCGTCTTCGTCACAGAGAGATCGGCGGATGTAACAGAAGCATCGTCATTGGTGATCGTGCCGACGCCTTGACCGTCGGCAATGGTCGCGTTCGTCTCGCCGCTCAGATTGACGAAGAAAGTTTCGTTACCTTCAGGCGTCGTCGTGTCTCCATTGACCTGAACAGTCACGGACTTGATGGTCTCACCCGGCGCAAAACTTATTTGGGTAGAGGCAATGGCCGTGTAATCGCTCGGAGCCGTCGCCGTGTTGTCGGCTGTCGCATAGTTGACCGTCACAGTCTGTATGCTAGTAGTCGAGAGGCTGATGGTGAAAGTGAAAGCTGTTGTGCCGCTATCACCCTCGTTCAGGGTGACATCGTTGATGGAAATTGCCGGGCTGTCATCGTTCTGGATTGTTCCCAGTCCCTGTGCATCACTGACGGTTGCGCCTGTGACATTCGTCACGTTGACGAAGAAAGTCTCGCCCTGCTCGATGGTCATGTCGCCGTTGACCGTGACGGTGAACGTGGCAGTCTGCTGACCCGCCGTAATCGTGCGCCCCGTCTCGCTCTTCGCCACGTAGTCCGTATCTTCACCCAAGGGTGTGCCGTCCTGCGCCGTCCCGTCAGCCGTAGCGATGTCGAAAGTAACGGTTGCAGCAGCGGGCGCTGACAGGCTGACAGTGAAGGTGAACGTGGTCGTCCCCGCGTTGCCTTCGTTTAGTGAGACATCGTTGATCGTAAGCGTCGGGAAATCATCATTTTGAATCGTTCCCACGCCCTGGCCGTCCAACAGATTTGCGCCCGAAACGTTCGTCACATTGACGAAAAAGCTTTCGTCTGGTTCGAGGGCTGTATCGCCATTTACCTCGACAGTGAAGGTATAGGTCTGTGCCCCTGCCGGGATGACTTGGCCGGTGGCACTCCTCGCCTCGTAGTCATTACTGGCGGCGGCGGAAGACGCCGTGTTGTTTTGTGTAGCGATGTCGAAAGTGACATCTGTAGATGAAGCAGGGGACGACAGGCTAACGGTGAAAGTCGCGAAGACACTCCCGCTATTACCTTCCGTGACCGTCACGTCGTTGATCGTCAGGTTAGGCGTGGGATCCGCGATGCAGTCATTGGTCGGAGAACTGATGTTGCGCGGATGCGGCGTGGCAACAAGAAAATCAGCGGCATTGTTTTCAGTGTCCGTACATCCACCAGCCTTTCTGAAATCCGCGACCGTGGCGCTTGGCGCAGGCGCAGGGCCTGATCCCTCATAACAGGCGGCGGTGGTTCCATAACCTACGAAGTCGACGATATTGTTGCCGCTCGGATTGGTAGGTAAGGTCGAGAGATCATCACCCGGACAAGAGTTAGCTGGCAAAGCTGCCGTGCCGGACACGAGCGCGACTTTACCGGCACCCAAAGCCATGGCAATGCTGCCTGTCACGTCCGGGGTCGGGAGTGCTACGCCTATAGCAGCGGTCGAGGCTCCCTGAATCAAAAAGTATTGTCCGGGGCCGATAGTGCCCGAAGTAATATCCGTCTTGACGCTGGCAGCCGTCCCTCCGAAGTTTGATGTTGCGCCCGCATATTGAATGGAGTAAGGCGTGACAGCGAAATTGATCGTCGTCGTCCCGCGATTAAATATCTCAACGAAATCGTGTGTGTAGATCGCATTAGCATTGCCGCCGCCGCCGTAAATCTGACTGATGACCAGATTGGCTGCGTCGTCATTCAGAATCGTGCCCTGTCCCTTAGCATCCGACACGGTCGCGCCCGAAACATTTGTCACATTGACGAAGAACGTCTCGTTGGGCTCGACCATAGTGTCGCCGTTGACCGTTACATCGAATGTGTAATCCTGACTTCCTTCGGGAATCGTTTGTCCCGTCAGACTCCTTGCCACGTAGTCATTATCTTCACTTGATGGAACATCATCCTGGGCCGTCCCGTCCGCTGTCGCGATGTCGAAGGTCACTCCGCCTGCCCCAGCCGGAAGAGACAGATGGACATTGAAGCTAAAGGTGGTCGTCCCTGCGTTGCCTTCGTTCAGCGAGACATCGTTGACAGAAAGCGACGGGCTATCGTCATTCTGAATTGTCCCAAGCCCCTGAGCATCCCCAACAGTTGCGCCGCTGATATTTGTGACGTTAACGAAGAAGGTCTCGTTGGGCTCAATGTTCAAATCACCGTTGACCGTCACGTCAAAGGTAAATGTTTGCTGACCTGCCGCAATCGTTCGTCCCGTCTCGCTCTTCGCCACATAGTCGTTATCTTCGCCGACGGGTGTGCCGTCCTGCGCCGTTCCGTCAGCCGTAGCGATATCGAAAGTAACGGCTGCGGGAGCGGGGGACGATAGACTGACAGTAAAGGTGAAGACGCTCGTTCCACTATTACCTTCACTCTGTGTCACATCGTTGATCGAGAGTGACGGCAGGTCATCGTTAGTAATCGTGCCCATGCCCTGACCGTCCGTGACGGTCGCGCCCGTGACGTTCGCAACATTAACGAAGAAGGTCTCATTGGCTTCGACATTGGTGTCGCCGTTGACCGTGACGGTGAAAGTATATGTCTGCTGCCCGACGGGGATGATTTGATTCGTCAGACTTCGGGCGACGTAGTCGTTGTCTTCGGTGGACGGAACGTCGTCCTGTGCTGTTCCGTCGGCCGTCGAGATGTCGAAGGTTACGTCCGCCCCGTTGGCGGGCGACGAGAGACTGACGGTGAAAGTCGCGGTTACGGTTCCAGAGTTTCCTTCCGTGACCGTCACGTCATTAATCGTCAGGTTAGGCGTCGAGCCGCCGCTACAGTTATTCAGCGGGGAACTGCTGTTGCGCGGATTTGGCGCGAAGACTAAGAAATCAGCCGCGTTATCGTTGGTGTCCGTGCATCCGCCAGCTTTTCTAAAGTCAGCGGTCGTATTACTCGGCGCAGGAGCAGGGCCCGATCCCTCATAGCAGACGGCAGTTGTCCCATAACCTACAAAGTCAGCGATGGTGGAGTTATTCGGATTGAAGGGAGCAATCCCATCATCGCCAGGACAAGTAACGGCGCTCAAAGCCGTTGTGCCCGCGACGAGGGCGACCTTACCGGCAGTTGCCGCCAGATTGATACTTCCGGTCGCATCCGGCGTCGGCAGGGCCGCGCCCACAGCGCCTCCCGATGCTTCTTGAACCAGGAAGTATTGTCCGGGAGCAATCGTGCCCGAATTGATAGGCGTTAACGAAGTTGAGGTCGCCCCGCCAAAATTACTGGCTGCGCCCGCGTACTGTATGGAGTAAGGCGTGACAGCGAAATTAATTGTCGTCGTGCCGCGATTAAAGATTTCTACAAAGTCATGAGTGCGGGTTGCATTCGTCAATCCACCGCCGCCGTAAATCTGGCTGATGACCAGATTGGCCGGGTCGTCGTTGGTGATCGTGCCCACGCCCTGATTATCCGCAATGATCGAGTTGCCGCTCGGGTTGGTCAGGTTGACGAAGAAAGTTTCGTCAGATTCTACGAGCGTATCGCCGTTGATGGTAACGCTGATTGTCTTCGACAGCGGGTCGCCGGGGTTGAAAGTCACCGTGCCGCTCGCCGCTTGATAATCTGTCGGGGCCGTCGCCGTGCCGTCTGCGGTCGCGTAATCAACAGACACGGCCTGCGCCGGGTTCATGGAAACAGAGACGGTAAAGTCCAAGGTCTTTGTGCCGCTATTACCTTCCGCAATGCTGACATCATTAATCAAAAACGCCGGGACGGGCGGAGCAGCATCGTCGTTCGTGATCGTGCCCTGTCCCTGATTGTCAGCAATGGTAGCGTTCGTCGGCGTGGTTAGATTAACGAAGAAAGTCTCGTTCGGCTCAAAGGTCGTGTCGCCGTTGACAGGTATGCTTACTGTTTGTGTCGTCTCTCCCGGATTGAAAGTCACCGTGCCCGTCGCCGTTTGATAATCACTTCCTGCCGTCGCCGTGCCGTCTGCGGTCGCGTAATTAACGGTCACTATCTGACCGCTCGCCGCCGAGAGACTGAGGGTAAAAGTGGCGTTTGTCGTCCCGTTATCGCCTTCCGCGACCGACGCATCGTTGATCGAGAGAGAGGGCTCGTTATCGTTGTCGTTGATTGTACCTTGGCCCTGGCCATCGAGGATTGTGCTGTTCGAGGCGTTCGAGAGATTGACGAAGTAGGTCTCGTTCGCTTCGTCCAGCGTATCACTAGTGATGGGAACGTTGATCGTCTTCGTCGTCTCTCCGGGCGCGAAGGTCAGCGTGCCACTCACCGCCGTGTAGTCTGCGCCCGCCGTTGCCGTACCGTTGGCCGTAGAGTAATCAACTGTAACGGTCAGCGTACTTGCTACCGAGAGCGTGACAGTGAAGTTGGCGGGAGTAGTACTCTCCGAGAGCGCGCGATCGTTGATGGTGATCTCCGGCCTGAGACCACCACTGCAATTGTTCAAAGGAGAACCGGAGTTGCGCGGATTGGGCCCGGCGACGAGGAAATCATCCGTATTGAAGTTCGTGTCCACGCAGCCACCGGCTTTTCGGAAGTCCGCGCTCGTCGCGCTCGGCGCAGGGGCTGGCCCCGGTCCCTCATAGCAATGACCCACTGCGTTTGCACTGCTGCCGTAGCCTACAAAGTCAGCGATAGTGGAATTGGCCGGGTTGAACGGAGACGCGCCATCATCGCCGGGGCAGGTCGAAGCTGGAAGAGCTGTCGTGCCCACAACTAGCGCGACCTTGCCGCCGGTCGCAGCCATGGCGAGGCTGCCTGTCGCATCCGGCGTCGGCAGCGCTATGCCAACAGCGCCACCCGAAGCCCCCTGAACGAGGAAGTATTGTCCGGGAGCAATCGTCCCCGAAGTAATGTTTGTCTTGTTCGCGGCGCTGGTTGAGCCAAACGAACTGCTTGTTCCGGCATATTGAATAGAATAAGGCGTGACAGCGAAATCAACCGTGGTCGTGCCACTGTTGAAGATTTCCACGAAATCATGTGAAAAAGTTGCGCTCGCGTTGCCGCCGCCGCCGTACACCTGGCTGATAACCAGCGTGCCCGGAGGCGGAGGTGCTGCCGTGAAATTGGCTGTTTCGTTGCCGGTCAGGCACTGCGACGAATTGACGAACGACACAGCCGAGGGGGTAAACGTGAGGCCCGTCTTTGAGGGCGTCACCTTTACTGTGTTCTGGCAGCCCAGATCGCCGGATGAGTAGTTTCCGTTGGCGTCCGTTTGCGTAGTCGTCGTGGACAACGTTCCCTGAAAATTCATTTCAAACGTTATCAGCACGCCGCTCACTGGATTGTTATTGTTATCCTTGACCTGCCCTGTAACTGAGAATGTTGTCGTCGTTGTATTGACCGTCAGTGTGGACTGGCTGCTGGTGACGGTCGTCGTGCCGTCGGTTGACTGTGCTGTGATGTGCGCCGTTCCTTGAGTCTGTCCCGTGACGGTCGCTGTGGCGATGCCGGTAGCAGGGTCTGTCGTCACGGAAGCAATGTTGGCGACGCTCGTATTATCCGAGGCAAAAGTGATCGTCGCTCCCGGAATGGGATTGCCGAACTGGTCGAAAGCCTGCGCCGTAAACTGCGTTGATTGCCCGACGAGAACGCTTGCCGAGGGTGGCGATATTGTGACGGTCGTCAGGCGCGCAGGACAACTGCCGAATGGCGTACCGTTAACCTTTGTTCCCGGCGAGAATCTTCTCCCAGCGGCTCCGCTTGCCGTTGTATGCAGCACAAAGTTTCCAGTGATGTCCGGCGAGCGCGTCAACGACTGGTCGCTATCGCCGCTGAGTCCGGTTGTGCCGCCGTAAGCGAACTGCGTAATAAGATCCCCCGCCGAATCGCGGACGATGACCGTGAGCCCGCCGTTGGTGAGCGACAGGCCGCCCGAAGAAGCCTTGACGACCTGCGCGCAACCGAAGAGCGGATTGGTGGCGTCGAAGTTGCCTCCGCCGAAGACGACAATCGCTTCACCCGCCGGAATCGTTCGGCCTGTGTCGAACGTGTGACGCAAGTTCTCAGTCGCGCTGCCCGTAGCGCGCGTGCGAAGCGTCCAGCCGGAAATGTTAATGCTCGCGCTCGTCGAGTTTACTAATTCTACAAATTCATCGTCGCTGGAGCTGCGCGTGTTGTCGTGATTGGCATCGCCTTGAAGATCGGTCGCAGCGCTGCCGGGCGGGTCAGCCAGCACTTCGTTGATGACGACCGTGGCCGGTGTGACATTGAGCGTGGCCGTGCCGCTGACGTTTTGCGCAGAGGCCGTGATCGTCGTCTGGCCCTGACTTACACCGAGGGCAAGTCCCGTTTGATCAATCGTTGCGATATTAGGGTCACTTGATGACCAAGTGAACGAAACGCCTGTAATCTCGTTGTCGAATTGATCGAAGGCGCGTGCCGTAAATGTCTGGCCGCCGCCGACCGGAATAGAAGCCGGTGACGGTGTAACTTCGATACGTGTAAGAACGCGCGGCACGAAATTGACCGTAAGCGTAGCGGGAGCGGATTGTACCCCGCGAGCAGATGCCCTGATCTCTGTCGTTCCTTCAGCAACACCTGTGGCGATTCCGTTTTGATTGATGGTCGCAACTGCCGGATTACTCGACTGCCAGATAAAAATAACGCCGCTCAAAACATTGCCGTTACTGTCGAAGGCCTGTGCCGTAAATTGCTGCTGTTGGCCCACAAAGATAGTAGGTGACGCGGGCGTCACCTCAATGCGCGCAATCGCGGGCGAAAGGAATGGCGAGCCATTAACGCGCGTGCCCGGACTGTAGGCGCGGCCCGCGCTGCCCTCGGCGGAAAGGTGCCCGGTGAAATTGCCCGTCACATCCGGGGAGCGCGTCACCGATTGATTGGCGTCGGCATTGATGCCCGTCGAGCCGCCATAAGACAAGAGGCTGACGACCGCACCATTAGTGTCGCGGAGTGTGACGACGCCCCCGGAATTGACGAGCGACAGGCTGCCCGTAGAAGCCTTGACGACCTGCGCGCCGCCGAAGACCGCGTTGTTCGGATCGAAGTTTCCACCGCCGAAGACGACAATGGCTGCGCGCGCCGGAAGAATCGTGTTGGGCGCGAACTTATGGCGAAGCGTATCGGACGCGCCGCTGCCACGCGCGGATAATTCAAAGCCGCTGATGTCTATATCCGCAGCGGTCGCATTAACGATCTCGACAAACTCGTCCTGATTAGAGTCGCGCACACCGTCATGATTGGCATCACCGTTGATTCCATCGGGCGGGTCGGCGAGCAATTCATTGATGACGATGTCACGTTGGGCATCGCCCGTAATAGTGACTGTGACCGGATTACTGTCGCGGCCATCGGCGCGGACTACCAGCTCGACCGTCCCTGCGCCGCGCAGGTCTGCGGGCAAGAGCAGATGTATCTCATCAAGCCCCGGCATGGTGGACGAAGGCATGACGGATTCGACCGTCACGAAACGGCCGCCGATAGTCACGGAAACCTGCGTTGCATTGCGCACGCCCGTCGCAAAGACGATCAGCCTTCGCTGGCCATTGCTCGGATCAAAGGGGCCAGGCTGAAGCGTGTCGGCATCGAGAATGACGCCTTCGCCTCGACCGTCGCCGTTAAAGGTAAAGACGCCGGGCGCAGCGCGCAGGATTGTGACCTTTCCGCGTGTCTCGAAATTAACGGCGTTAGTGATGAAGACATCCGCCGTGCCGATTTCCGTTTCCGGGGGGACGAGGAAGTTTACCTGTGTCGGCGAGACGAAAAAGATTTGGGCAAGGCGGTTATTGACCCTCACGGTTGTGCCGCCCACGTTGGTCGGGAAAGTGCCGTTCTGTTGGCGCTGAGCCTGCTCGGTCGTGGTGGCGAGGTCGCCTCCGATGCCGACGGCGATGCTGTTCGGCGCAACTGCTTTAGTGGAAGACGGCTCGTTGCCGAAGGACGCGCCGTTCAGAACGCTCAGAGTGCCGAAGGTCGGGCGAGCCGCCGTCGCCGTCACGTATATCTCCGAATTGTTCGCCGATTCGGGGAGAAGCGTCGGCCCGGAAATCACGCGCGGAAAATTGAAGGCGATGAGTGTACCCTGATCGTTGAGCGAAGAAATAACTTCGGTGGTCGGAATGGTTGCCGATGTGGAAGTTACTTCGGGAGTGACACGCGCGTACTCTGCGGTTGGAATGTCGAAAGTATAAAGCTCAACGCTGTTGTCTGTGTTCTCGCCGCCAATGGCATTGCTCACTGCGCGGCGTGTGGCAAAGGCGATTCGCGAGCCGTCACCACTGATGGTCGGATGAAGCGGCACTTCGCCTGTGGCGCGCGCACCAAGAAATGTTATGGGGCGGGTTAGATTGAGGCTTCGACCGTCGAAGAGAAAGACCTGACGGGAATTTGGAGCCGTCTCAGCGGCGTAAACGATGCGCGTGCCGTCATCGCTGATAGCGCGCCCGTAGGTGACTGCCAGTCCGGGGACGTTGCTGCCGATAACCAGAGTTGTGTCGTCCGTGCGATTATGCAGAAGGAGGTCGCGCCCGGTCGAAGGAGTTGCGCCTCTGTCTCTGATAAATGCGACGCGCAATCCATTGCCGCTGATCTTGGCATCAGTGCTTCCGACAGTGCCTAACGCATTTGTAATCTGTGTAAAAGCCTGCGAGAGCGTATCGTAGATGAAAATCTCAAGATTGCCGTCCGGGTTGAGGCCGACCAGATCGCGGTTTGAGGAGAAGGCGACAAGGCGACCGTCGTCCGAGATGGAAGGTTGAACATTTCCATTACGAACGCGATTCGTAATATCACCCGGAGAGGTGTTGGTGATTTGTCTCAACGCCCCTGCGTCGAAAAGATAAATCTCCGAGTTGCCGTCCTGGTTCGTGCCGAGCGGATTGTCCCTGGAGGCGAACGCGATGCGTGATCCGTCCTGGGAGATGGCGGGAGCGACCGCCCGCGTGCGCCCCATCTGTAAAAAAGTTGGCGGCTCTGCGGACACGATTGCGCGGATGGCGCGAAAATAGTCGCTGCCTCCGGCACCTGCCACGTCCTCTGTGGTTTCAAACGCGACGTAACGGCCATCACCGCTCAAGGATGGATTGAGACTAATACCTTCTTCGGTTGTGTTGGTGAGGCGACGAAGACCCGTTTGTGACTGGGCGCTCCGCAACTCTACCAGACAGAGCGCGAAGGCTATTAACAGAAATGCGGCGAATGACCTGACGCGAAACACCGGGCAATAGCTCCGTTTGGTGCATCAATCCCGTGTGGGACTGCCACAACGGTGGCAACCAGCAAGATACCAAAGCTGCAAAGCCTGAGACGACCGGGAGCAGCCTTCAAAGAAAGTATGATAAAGACTAAGGTGGAATGGAACGAGAACCCGTGCAATGTGGGGGAAGAACTTTCCCATTACACTTGTTACCGTGCTGGCATTCTACGAGTTTTGTCACGAAAGGCAAGCTCATTACACATAAACAGCTCAGGGACATCATTAGTATGATTGGATAAGGGGAGCGGGCTGTGACTTCACTGCAAAATATAATATCTATACTTTCAGCATCAGGAGAGCAAAAAGATTTACTATAAGAAATTTCTCGGAAGGGGTAGTAGGGTTCAGGGAATTTATACCAATCGAGAAACCGGGCCTTTGTCAATTATTATCTAATGTACGGGACGAGCAATCGCGTGACTATGAACAATCAGAAGATTCTGAGGTTGCTCAAAATAAGAGGAGATGATCAATGAAGATTCTCGTGACCGGAGCGTCGGGGCTGGTCGGCACTGCGCTCGTGCCCTTTCTCGAATCCAAAGGACACGAAGTTCTGCGCCTTGTGCGCTCAGAACCAAAACCCGGATCAGGCGAAATAAAATGGGAACCCGAAAAGGGGATCGAAAGGTCTGCTCAGCTTGAGGGATTTGACGCCGTGGTTCATCTCGCCGGAGAGAATATCTCGGAAGGCCGCTGGACGCCTCAGAAGAAGGCACGAATTCGCGACAGTAGGGTGAAGGGAACACGCACGCTCTCAGAAGCCTTGGCCCAACTGACCAGGCCGCCTCAAACTTTGATCAGCGCCTCGGCCATCGGGTTCTACGGGAGTCGCGGCGACGAGGTTTTAAACGAGCAGAGCGCATCTGGTGATGATTTCCTGTCAGAAGTTTGCCGTGAGTGGGAGTTGTCCACCAGACCGGCGGCAGAGAAAGGTATGCGCGTAGTCGCTTTGCGCTTCGGCGTGATTCTCAGCGCGGAAGGCGGAGCGCTCGCGAAGATGGTCACGCCCTTTAAACTCGGCGTCGGCGGAAAGGTCGGTAGCGGCAATCAGTACATGAGTTGGATTACGTTGGATGATGTCATCGGCGTGATCGGCTATGCCTTGACCAATGAAGCTCTGCATGGCCCGGTTAACGTCGTCGCGCCTCACCCTGTGACAAATCTTGAATTCACAAAAACGCTGGGTGATGTGCTCTCGCGCCCGACAATCTTCCCGGCGCCCGCGTTTGCTCTTCGTCTGGCCTTCGGCGAGATGGCAGATGCACTGCTGCTCTCAAGCACGCGCGTCGAGCCGCTCAGATTAAAGGAATCAGGTTTTGTCTTTCAATATCCAGAACTGGGCGGAGCGCTCAGCCACCTCTTGAGCTAGTGATTGCAGCCGGGCACAATTCGTTATCTGTTGGCTATAAACCTTTAGCTTCTATCGCAAGCTATCTGTCTCTCAGTTCAACCTCTGCTTGATTCTCTTTTTGACTTTCTATGCCTCTCGCCAAGCAAGAAGCCTCCCGCTGCCGCTCTCATGAAATCCAGTGCGGCAGCGGGAGGCTTTCTTATCCTATCCCTGCGTGCGTCCTTCCTTATTGCTGGCCCACGGCTGCCGGTAATGTGTTGCCGCCGCCGTTGTCTCGCACATTGTTATTGCCGAACGAGACGACCGCCACTCCCGTCACGCCATTGCCGTTGTTCATGATCGTCACATCCGCCAGATTCACCGTCCCCGACACATTGTTGACGCCATTGAGATTGCCGTTGAGCATCGAGCTGATGACATTGGCTTTGGAAGCGCCTTCGGTTCGCACCGCATCGCCGCTGTTGCCTCCGATGATGGAGTCGCGGACGTGGACGGTCGAGCCGTTTTGCGCCTGAATGCCGTGCGAAGAGTTGGCGTAGATCCTGACTCGATCAAAAAAGCCTCTCTGTGCGGCACCAGCGGCGGTCCCAAAGCTGACACCCGTTCCATTGTTAAAAAGCAGAGTGTCACTGACAAAGAGTTGGCCCGCCGGATTGGTCGCTAAAGTTCGCTCATCGCTGATACCTCTGGCGTTACCGGATTTGAAACCCACTATCGCGCAGTTTTGCACGTTGACAGTTCTGCCGGCAATGACCCTGACGCCGGTCACACCCGTCGTCACTCCCTGGATGGAAAGGTTCCTCAGGTTGACGATAATTGTACCGGGTGTAGCGGTCGCCCCGTCATTGACGATGGCACCGGTAGTAAGTGCGGCGAGGATGGAGGCCATTGTTCCTTCTCCGTCAATGGTCATTGACTTGGTGAAGGTGATTGTGCCGAAGCCGCCCGGATCAATGGCATTGATCTCGCCACCGGCGGCCGTCTTCGAGATAGCGCCAGCGAAGGTTTTGCATGGAGCGGTGCGGCTGCTAGGGTTGACGTCATCGCCGACACCCGACACCCATGTGCGTGTTGCCTGTGCGTGGGCCAGCGAGCTAACCGTTAATGTGAATATTACAACGGCCAAAACGTTTAGAGTGAAGCGAACCTTGTTCATGATGAGTTCTCCTTTATAGGGGGTGGATGTAATTGCCGTTATGGGCTGCATCATTTGTTTAGAATCTCAAGGCTCCTCGGCCTTTAGTTCTTGATGTGGTCGAGAGGCTGATGTCACTCGACGTGATTGCCATTGTTGCTGTCCATGTAGGTGATGGCGATTTTGTGGGAGCGCCGGTTTATGGCCCAGCGCTCCCGCTCGAAATCAACCGAGCCTTACTTGAACTTGAAGTTTGCGCGGTGAATGCTTCCGTCATTCAGTTGAACGACCAGTTGACGACATGTTCCCGCCCAGGAGCTTTCGGTCTTCCAGACGTAATGATACTGGTCGCCGTTGTAGCTGAGACTGCTGCCGCCAGCCGTGACAGTCTCTTCTATATCAACCACCGGATCATTCGCGCCGCAGGGAATGACGCCTGACGACGGACTGTTGGGAGCGAAGATATTCAATCCCTTATTCCCGCTCAGGCTAAACTTCACCGGAATCGCCCTCCCAGCGTTGACCTGGTTCAGTGCAGGCAGATTGTCAACGGGCTGGAAGAAGCCTGTAAAGTTGTAAAGCACGGTCACGGTGAAACTGCAAGAGCTTGAATTACCCGCAGCATCGGTCGCCGTCGAAGTGACGGTCGTCGTGCCCATGGGGAAGACCGTACCGGACGCATTACTTGTCGTCACAGGCACGCTCGACGAACAGCTATCGGTCGCCGTGACCGCCGGATAATTCACGACCATAGAGGTGGCCGAAGAATTAAGCGGCAATGAGACGACTATATTCGCCGGACAACTGATCACAGGCGCGGTGGTATCCACCACGTTTACCGTGCGCGTCGCTGTAGCCGAGTGCGCGCCGTCCGTTGCCGTATAGGTGATGGTATAGGGGCCCGGCACGTTGGCATTAACACTGCCAGACGTTACCACTCCGACAGGGCCGCTGCATGCATCTTCGGCTGTTGCGCCAGGGTCGCTAAAGCCCATGGAACACTCGACCACCATCGGGTTAGCTCCAGTCAGGGTAATCACGGGTGCGAGCGTATCCACGACGTTAACCGTACGTGTGACGGGAGCAGCCGGATTGCCTGACGGGTCGCTGGCCGTGTAGGTGATGGTGTAAGGGCCGGGCGTGTTGGTGTCCACAGTGCCGGAAGCAATGGCCGCAAAATTGCCAGCGCAACCGTCATTGGCCGTCGCCCCCGGATCAGTAAATGTCGAATGGCATTCAACCTGTATAGGATCGGCACCGTTCAGAGTAATGACAGGTACTTTGGTATCCACGACATGCACTATCCTTGTGGCCGTACCGATATTAGTGCCGTCTGTGGCCGTGTAGACCAGGGTGTAAGTACCCGGCGTACCCGTATCAATGGTGTTGGTGGTAACCGCCACTGGGCCAGTGCAGCTATCTATTGCAGTAGCGCCTGGGTCAACGAGGCTCTCACCACATTCGACAGTCAACTCAGTTGGCGCTTCATTGATATTCTCCGTCAGCGGATCATCTCCATTGAGCTTGACCACCGGAGGCGTATTGTCTGTGACCGTCACCGTCTGGCTGGCGGTCGCTATATTGCCGGCTGCATCGGTCGCAGTGTAGTTGACTGTGGTCGTCCCGAGTGGGAAGAAGTTGCCGGCGGGAACGCCTGTGCGCGAGACGCTCACAGAGCAGTTGTCATCGGCAGTAGCTGTTAAGTCGCTCTCTGCGACAATCACTCCGCATGACGCCTCTTCGGCTGCGCCCGTCGTAAGCGTTAGATTCGCCGGGGCCGTGATGGTCGGCTGCGTCGAGTCGTTGACAGTAACAGTAATGGTCTGCACGCAAGTAGCAGTGCGTCCGTCCGCGTCTGTCGCCGTCCATGTGATGGTGGTCGTGCCGCCGGGATACGGAGCATTCAGAGCCTGCCCGTCGCTTCGCGCGCCTGTGACTACAACATTGTTGCCGGTCGCCGTCGGAGTGCCGGGATCAACCGTCGCATTGCACTCGCCTTCGGTGGCCTGAACGTTGGGTAGGTTCGCCGGGCAAGAGATCGTCGGCGGGGCAGAATCAATCACTGTGATAGTAAAGCTACAACTGCCGCCGCCCTCTGAAGATGTCGCGGTCACAACCGTCGCACCGACCGGGAAGGATGAGCCGGAAACATGCGAGAGGCTGATAGTGCCGCAGGTACCGAAGCCTTCCGGGGCACCGAAATTAACCGGAGCTTGAGTTTGACCGGTTGGCGCTGTCGCCGTGATATTGTTCTGGCATTCAAGGACGCATGCTGTGGGCGCGCCGCCCGTGTTTATGCGAAGCGGCTGAGCCGACCCTTCGTTATCCGTCGCATAGAGTTCCGTCGTAGCGCTTGAGACGGTTGCCTTATTATCAATAACAGAGCCTGCCGCTCCGGCTGTAAAGTTGAGCAGGAACTCAGCGCCTGCGCCTGCGGGGAGGCTCGCTATGGTGCAATCAACACTTCCGTTGCTGGTACAGTTGAAGGCATACTGCGTGCCGCCCGTTTGCGTCACCGAGTTCAGTGTTGCATTGACAAACGCGCTGTCAACAACATGCACGCTAGCGGCAGCGCTTGGGCCTTGATTCGCGACCCTCAAAGAGTACTGAACCTGGCTTCCGGCGGCCGGTGAATCATCACCAAGCGCACTGAGGCTGACCGCAAGATCAGCCGTAGCCTGAGCCGGGTCTGTGAGCGTGTAAAAGGCGCTCGCCCGCACCGAACCTCTGGAAGTAACGAGGTTGGCTCTCCAGGTTCCACGATTCTCGATGATGAAGTATCCGGCGATCAGTCCCGCCGCAGTAGATGGGTTGGTCCAGAAATCTATCTGCCCGTCGGCTAAGACCGGAGTTGATTTTTCAACAAAACCGTTCGGGTCAAGCCATGTGATACGCCTCACCGCCCCGAGCGGAATGCCTGCGACCCTGGCACAAACCTTGTCTCCAAGCTCGAACTCGTTCTTGGGCGTGTTTGTACAGTTATCTGTGCCCTGAACTTCGTAAAGAGTAATGGTTTCCGGGGCGGGGTCGCCCTGGAGCATCGCTGCCAGCGGTAAATACTGCGCGAAGGCGGGAAATTCGGTTGCCAGTGGCCCGGCCCGCTCGACAGATTTATCATTAACCGACTTGATAACAGAGTTGGATATTGAAGCAGCCTTTTCACCGGGGGAGAAAAGATTAAACGAGGAGGCCGAGGAAGGCGAATAGAGAACAGATGTTACAAGAGCAACGAAAACAAGGATTACGCCATAACGTGCAAATCTGGTGGGAGTTCTCCCGGCCAACTTGGCGTTGCGTAGGGGTTGAAATAAAGATCTCTTCTTCTGAGCACCGAGATTAAAACGTGCGGGGGTATGCGGGGGGGTCATAGGAATTTTCTCCTTCCAGTTGCTATCACTGCTGCTTAAGGGGCTGAACAATGGATTGCTTGGAATTAAAACTCAGCGACGTGCAGGCTTTCTTCGGACGTAGAAAAGAAATGCGTCAATTTGGAGTGGACTACCGCACAGTTCACCAAAGTACCGAGTAAAGCCGAACTATCATCTGGTCACTCAAGCCGACTACTGTCTGGTTAGTTATTCACCTGATACTAGGTACGCTGGATTGAGAAGCTCGGGGGAACTCTGAAGCTTTTAAAGCGGAGTCCGGGGAACTCATCAGCCAGAAAACGAAAGTTTAATATACTAGAACAGTCATTTTGTCAATGTATTTTTTGCACGATTGCAAAAAATCTTGGCCCAGTGATTATTCGGAGACTAGGCCTTGACGGTACCAGTGAGGCTGATCGTCGGTTGTTCCGCAGCTTTCCGGGCGGCGAGTTCCTCCAGGGCATCGAAGACTTCGAGCGCGTAGCGCACATTGCCGAAGGGCGCTGACACCTGAACACCCTGGATCAAATCGCGCACCTCAACGAGCGATTCACGCGCGATCTTCAAACCTTCGTCGCGCGCCGCCTCTTTGCTTTTCTCCGAAGCCACGCGCATGCGCTCCATGATGGACGGCGTGACGCGCACGCCAGGCACTTCGTTGTGCAGAAATTCTGCATTGCGATATGAGACGAGCGGCCAGATACCCGCAACTATCGGGATTCGTACGTGCTCGATGCGCTTGAGAAAGTCGCGCAGTTGTTCGGTATCGAAAACCGGCTGCGTGATCGCGTACTGTGCGCCGGCTTCTACTTTATATTCGAAGCGCTTGATCTCCTCGTCCAGGTTGATCGCGCCGGGATTGACGCCGACGCCGATACAAAAGGCAGTCGGCCGCCCAATCGGATTGTTGCCAAGGTCGAGGCCGTGATTGAGCTTGTTGACCATATTGGTGAGACCGATTGCGTCTATATCAAAGACGGCGGTGGCGTCCGGGTATGGGCCCATCTTTGGCGGGTCGCCGGTGATCAGCAGTAGGTTGCGAAGACCGAGCGCCGCTGCGCCTAGCAGATCGCTCATCATGCCGAGCAGATTTCGGTCGCGGCAGCAGTAATGCAGCACCGCTTCGATGCCTATCTCGCGCTCGACGAGGATGGCAGTGGCCTGAGCGCTCATGCGCGTTTGCGCGCGCGGCCCGTCCGGAATATTAACGCCGTCAACCCCCGCGTCCTTCAAGAGACGAATCGAATCCAACGTTTTCTTCGCATCGCACCCCTTTGGCGGGAGAACCTCGACCGAGGTGACAAACTCGCCGTTGGTGATCTTGCGCGACCAGTGGGAACGTTCTTCCGGCGCGACCACCTGGATATCAGCGGGCGTCAACTCTTCGACACGAATCGGCGTCACCCCACCCATGGCAACGTGCTGTTTGCGCGGTGAAGCGGCGCGCACGGCGTCCGAGATCAATTTGATATGAGCCGGGGTGGTTCCGCAGCAGCCACCGATATACTTAGCTCCGGCCTGGATAATCCGCTTGGCGTATTTAGCCATGTACTCCGGGGAACACATGTAAAATTGTCGCCCCTGCACATCGCGCGGCAAACCGGCATTGGGTTGCGCCGATAGCCTCTTATTCGTCACCGCTCGCATCTTCTCAATCGCCGTCAGAACGATGGCCGGGCCGACGCCGCAGTTCAAACCGATGACATCCGCGCCCCATTCGTCCAGACGCGCAGTGAACACCTCCGGCGTCGTCCCGTAAGTGGTGTTGCCATCAGTCATGATCGTCATCTGCGCGACGATGGGCAGGTCGCACAATTCGCGTACGGCGCGTATGGCCTGACGAATCTCGGCCAAGTCTGAGAAGGTCTCAAGCACGAAAAGATCAACGCCGCCCTCTAACAGCGCCGCCACTTGATCCTTGAAGAAGTCTTTTGCCTCATCGAAAGAGGTCGGGCCATAAGGCTCTATGCGTAGCCCAAGTGGGCCGACAGCGCCCGCGACGTAGCAACGATCACATGCGGCCGCGCGCGCGAGCCGCGCCGCCGAGATATTTATGTCGCGCAAGCTATCTTCCAGGCCGTATTGTTGCAGCTTCGGGGCGGTCGCCGTAAACGTGTTGGTCTCTATGATGTCAGCCCCGGCGCGGACGTATTCCTCATGAACCTCGCGCACCAGATCGGGATTGGTCAGGTTCAGCTCATCAAACGAGCGATTGATGTAAATGCCCTTGCTGTAGAGCATAGTGCCCACCGCGCCGTCAAAAACATGCACGCCGTCGCTCTCAAGAAGATTTCTGAAGTTTTCCATAAAGAAGTAATCAGCAATCAGTAATCAGTGGTCAGTAAAAAGCTGAAAACTGATTACTGACTACTTTTTCAAACAAAAATCCCGCGCCAAACAACGCGGGACTTCAGATAACTTGAAGTTTCAGGGATTCGCCGAGCTGTTTAGCGGGTTATTTTACGTGGCCGCAAGTCGCCTTAACTCACCACGTTTTCCACTGGTGCTTATACGCCGCTCAGTGTTGGGCTGTCAAGCGTAAAACAGGTGAGGGAGCGTCAGTGTTAACGGCGCTGGCAGCGCGGGCAGAAGTATGTCGAGCGTCCCCCGTGTGCAATGCGACGGATCGAAGCGCCGCAGGTCAGACAGGGCTCTCCTTCACGATCATAGACGCGCCAGCGTCCCTCGTAGCCGCCGCCGTAATAACTGCCGTCAATATTTTCGGGATCAACATTGAGCGTCGAGCTGTGGGCGAGCGATTCAGTGAAGATATCCAGAATCGCGCGATGAAGACGCGGCACACGTCTTCTGGAGAACTCCGAAGCGATACCCAATGGATTGACGCGCGCCAGAAACAGGGCTTCGGCGGCGTAAATATTCCCCAGCCCCGTGACTTTCTTCTGGTCAAGCAGCGTTTCCTTCAGAGTGCGCCGCGAGCGGGACAAAGCCTCGTGTAAATAATCCGGTGTAAACGAATCCGAGAAGGGCTCCGGGGCAAGGTATCGCAGTTCCGTGGTCTCATAGAGATTCGAGCGAGGCACGATCTTCATCATCCCGAAGTGTCGCTGGTCGGCGAAAATTAATCGTCGTTCAATATCAAGATGAAAGACAGCGTGGGCGAATTTCGGCAATGGGGCTTCCAATGAAAGATAGAGAAATTTTCCGGTCATTCGCAGATGAACGATAAGCACGCGGTCGTTATCTAACATAAATAATATATGCTTGCCGCGCCGCGTGACCTCTTCGATACGCGCATTCCTGAGCAAGCGCGCGAACCTGCGTGCAGAGGTCTCAGGCGCAAGCTTCGGGCGCAACAACTCTGCAACGAGAATGGTTTGACCACGTGTGAATTTATCTAGGGAACGTGCGACCAGTTCGACTTCCGGTAGTTCAGGCATATGAAAAAAGCTGCTGTGTAATTTGATCAGTTCAGAGAGAGACGGCTTAAGGACTTTAAGAAAACCTTTGATGATTAGAACATAAGCGGCTTGTGATGTTCATAAACGAATGTCTTTATCTGCGGCGAGAATGAAGGCATTGCTAAAGCCATCGCCGGGCCAGACAGAGTCCAAGCCGACATCCCTTGGTCAGCAGGTTCAATCGGGCGAGTTCTGGACGACCGGGGAATGATCAACCGCGAAGCTCACCTAAGGTATAAAAGGCTCTTGACCGGACGATTCAGATATATTTGAGCAACACCAGTATCAACACGATCAAGAGAATCAGTCCGAGACCGCCGCTCGGGTAATAACCCCAGCCACGACTATGCGGCCAGGAGGGAACCGCACCCAGCAGAAGCAGCACCAAAATAATAATCAGGATCAATCCCAAACTCATAACAGTCTCCTTTAAACGGAGCCACCGGTTAGCTCTCAAGAGTTGACAACGCTAATACAGGGGCAAATGCGGAAGGGGGATGTCGGGAAAGAGGTTATTCCTTGAACGTAACAGAGTCAATAAAAATTTTAAAGAAAAGTGAGCAGTAAATGATAAGCAGTGAGCACTAAAAACAGAAGAACCGCTTACCGCTTACTATTTAAAAAAGCGAGCCGTTCGCCCTCATCCAGCAGCGCATTAGTTTTCTCCAAGGAGGTCGCTTCAGCGTAGATGCGCAAGACGGGCTCCGTCCCGGATTGACGAAACAGGAGCCATGATTCGTCATCGAACAGGAGTTTTGTGCCATCGAGCGTCTCAACATTGCTTACTTTAAACCCTGCGGCACTCGAAGGCGCGTTTGACGCGAGCGCGGCGACCATCTCTACGCCGCGCCGGACATCTTGATGAATATCGCGGCGACCGAAATGGAATTCGCCAAACTCCTTGTGCATATCTTTAACCATCTCGGATGGCGGCACACCCGCCGCGACCACGGCTTCAAGCAGGAGCAGGCAATTCAAAATGCCGTCGCGCTCGGGAATGTGACCGCGCACGCCGATACCGCCCGATTCCTCAGCGCCGATGAGAATATCTTCGCGTAGCATGAGGTCGGCGATATACTTGAAACCGATGGGTGTTTCGTAGAGCTTGAGTTGGTGCGCGGCGGCGATTCGTTTAGTCAGGACGGATTGCGAAAAGGTGCGCACTACACCACCGGTCATTCCACGTCGTCGCGCAAGGTGAAGCAGAAGTAGCGGAACGACCTCGTGCATCGTCATCGTCTCGCCCAGTTCGTTCACAGCGCCGAGTCGGTCTGCATCGCCATCGGTCGCAAGTCCGAGATGCGCTGGGCTGGCCTTGACGCGCTCGCGCAGTGGGCCAAGATTACGATCAATCGGCTCAGGATTGACGCCGCCGAACAGCGGGTCGCGCTCCGCACGTATGGTTTCCGCTTCGATAGGCCCATCGCGCAGAAAACTTTCGACCCAACGCCCGCCGGAGCCGTGCATCGGATCAATCACAATCCGCATTCGGGCTTGACGAATACGCTCCAGATCAACATAAGAGGAAATCTGCGTACAATAACTCTCAACTGCTGCGCTGAGTGTTTCACTTTCAAGTTTGTCCGTTAAGGGGGCGGCGCGGCGCGGCGGTTGAGTATCAATCAACGACTCGACCGCCAAAGTTATTTCTGGTGGCGCGCTCCCGCCAAATTTCGCCTTGATCTTGAACCCATTAAAATCGGGTGGATTGTGCGATGCCGTAATGACAATGCCGCCGATTGCGCCTTGCTCGCGCACGGCCCATGAGACAAGTGGCGTCGGCACAGGTTCGCTGAATAAAGCGACGCGGAACTCATTGCCCGCCATAATCTCAGCGACACGCGCAGCGAACTGCGCAGAGAGGAATCGCCTGTCGTAACCGATTATAACCAAACGAGCATTTGGGTCATTTAAGAGAGGCTCATCTTTATCGGCATACAAAGTATTGCGGACTAAGACATCTTCAGTTTTTTCCTGCTTGATCTGGGCGCGAGCGTTTTCAACTCTCTGTTTTAGGCTCGCCCCCTTCAATCGAAGGCGATCCTCTTCGACCTTTTGTTGAAGATAATCGGCGTAAGCTTGCGCGACGCGTTCAAGGTTGGCGAAGGTGAAATCCTCTGCGATGACTGCCCGCCAGCCATCCGTGCCGAACCGAATTGGCGCTGGCTTGCCCGCTCGGCTCACAGCGCCATGCCTCCGGTTTGCGTGTAATCCGTCAACGAAGTTTTATCGCCCAGGATCGCGCCCGCTCCGACAACGGCAGAGCGTCCGATGTGGCATCCGCGTCCGGTGATGGCGTTAAATAGTTGAGCGCCAGCGCCAATACGCGTGTGAGCCCAGATGACGGAGTTTTCGACGCGCGCTTTCTCTTCGACATAACAACCCGGCCCAATCACGGAATTGATAATCTGCGCGCCGGGTTTGATCGTGCAGTCGTCACCGATCATAGAGATTTCATCAATCTCCGCGATAGTCGCCGCGTCGAAGTTGCCGCGCCGTTCCTTGAGGTGAATACGCCCGACCCGATTCGCCAGCAGGTCATGATGTGCTTGCAGATAACGCTGAGGCGTCCCGATGTCCATCCAGTAAGTTCGTTGCGGAATATGCGCGTAGAAAGCCTCATTGCGTGAGAGCAGGTTGGGAAAGAGCCCGTACTCGAAGGAATGATTCTCGCCCGCTGGAATCAGATCAAGCACGCCCGGCTCAAGAATATAAGTTCCCGCGTTGATCGTATTGACGGTTATTTCGTCCGCCTTCGGCTTTTCAAGAAAACGGCGTATGCGACCGTCCGGCTCGGTCTCGACTAATCCGTAAGCCGACGGATTCTCGACGGGCGCGAGAACGATAGTCGCCATCGCCTGTCGCTCCGTGTGCTCGCGTATCACTGCTTTCAAATCGAGATCCGTCAGGACATCGCCGTTAAAGACGACGGTCGGCTCGCGAATTAAGTCTTCAGCGAACTTGTATGCTCCGGCAGTGCCCATCGGTTGCGGCTCGACTGTGTATTTGAGATGAACGCCGAAATCAGAGCCATCGCCGAGCTGTTGCTCTATCTTCTGCGGCTGGTAAGAGAGCGAGAGCGTGATGTCCGTGATGCCGACGCGGCGCAAAATATCTATCTGGTAAAGCAGAAAGGGACGATTACAGATGGGCACAACAGGCTTCGGTGTATAAACGGTGAGAGGGCGTAAACGCGTTCCCATCCCACCCGCTAGAATCAATGCTTGCATGTTTTTTCAGCGATAAGTGTTGAGCGACGAATGATTGGAAGAACTATCTTTAATCACTTCGATTAATTGTTGACAAAGCGGGGCGAGTCTAACACTCGCCGCCGCGCCTTTCAATCTGCGCTTTATCATCAAAGACGTTTGCTTGACACACCTTCCTTCCAACGTATAATCGAATGGACAGAAATTACTTAACCGAAATGATGTGTGATGAGTTGAAGACCCGGCTCGCGGCTTGTCCCGCATCACTTCAAACAATGTCACTGTAGTATAGAGGTGAAATGATGTCAGATAGAAGAGAAGCCGTTATCATCAGCGCCGTGCGAACGCCGACGGGCAAGTTCCAGGGCGCATTGAAGGATTTATCAGCGACGGATCTTGGCGCGCTCGTTGTGCGCGAGAGCGTTCGGCGCGCAGGCGTCCCCGTAGAAGAGGTGGATGAAGTGATTATGGGCTGCGTGATTCAAGCGGGCGTCGGCCAGAACCCCGCGCGTCAAGCGGCGCTCCGTGGCGGCATTCCGTTCGGCGTGTCGGCCGTCACGATCAATAAAGTCTGCGGCTCAGGTCTGAAAGCGATCATGATGGCGGCGCAGGGTGTTCAGCTCGGTGATTCGGAAATGGTTGTTGCGGGCGGAATGGAATCCATGACGAATGCCCCGTACCTGCTGCCGAAGGCACGGCAGGGTTATCGCCTCGGCAACGCGGAATTGGTTGATGCGATGATTCATGACGGGCTGTGGTGCGCCTTTGAGAATTATCACATGGGCAATACGGGCGAGGTTGTCGCCGAGCGTTACCACGTGACGCGCGCCGAACAGGACGAGTATGCCGCCAATTCGCATCGCAAAGCTGCGGCGGCCATTAAGGCCGGAAAATTCAAGGACGAGATTTTGCCTATTGAGATACCCCAGAAGAAAGGCGACCCCCTCATCTTCGACACGGATGAGACCGTGCGCGAGGATACCTCGGTGGAAGTGCTCGGCAAGCTTAAGCCCGCATTTAAGAAAGACGGTGGTACGGTAACTGCCGGCAACGCGCCCGGTGTCAATGATGGTGCATCGGCTTTGGTCGTCACTTCGCTTGAAAGGGCGCGAGAGATGAATGTCGAGCCAATGGCGCGCATCGCCGCGCAGGCCACATCCGGCATCGAGCCGGAACTGGTGATGATGGCTCCCGTGGAAGCGATACGAAAAGTATTAAAGAAGGCCGGATGGTCGCTCGAAGAAGTTGACTTAATCGAGCTTAACGAAGCTTTCTCGGTTCAGGCGGTGGCGATCATCAAGGAGCTTGGGCTCGATCCGAAGCGCGTCAACGTCAATGGAGGCGCGGTCGCCCTTGGACACGCCATCGGCCAGTCGGGCTCGCGCCTGTTGACGACGATGCTGTACGAGATGAAGCGGCGCGACGTGCATCGCGGCCTGGCGGCGCTCTGTCTAGGCGGCGGCAACGCTGTGGCGATGGCCGTCGAACGATAGATCGAAGAAAAGGAAGTGCATTTGCCAAACGGGCGCAATCGAGTTTCCAGGAGATGCAGCTTTGAGTGAGATCATCGGAGTGATCGGCGCAGGGACTATGGGTAACGGCATCGCGCAGGTGGCGGCGCGCGCCGGTTACGATGTCGTGCTCCGAGATGTCAAAGCAGAATTTTTAGAGCGCGGGATGCATGCGGTGGACAAAAGCCTTCAGCGCGATGTGGATAAAGAGCGTTTGCAGGCGGAAGAGAAAGGCGCGATCATCGCTCGCATACGGACGACGACAGAGCTGGACGCGCTAAGCGACGCGACGCTGGTGGTTGAGGCTGTGACCGAAGACTTTAATGTGAAACGGGAAGTCTTCCGCGCGCTCGACGAGATCACTCGCCCCGAAGCCATCCTCGCCTCAAACACCTCGTCCATCTCGATCACAAAACTGGGCGCGGCAACTCGCAGACCGGACAAAGTGATCGGCATGCATTTTATGAATCCGGTGCCGGTCATGAAACTGATCGAGATCATTCGGGGCATCGCGACCTCGGACGAGACTTACCGGCAGGTAAACGATCTTTCCTTGAAGCTTGGAAAAACTCCGCTTGAATGCAACGACATGCCGGGTTTCGTTGCGAATCGTGTGTTGATGCCGATGATCAACGAGGCGATCTTCGCGCTCTCGGAGGGCGTGGCGACGCGCGAGAGCATTGACGGCATTATGAAGCTCGGTATGAATCACCCGATGGGGCCGCTAACACTCGCAGATTTTATCGGGCTCGATGTCTGTCTGGCGATCATGAATGTCCTGCATGAGGGCCTGGGCGATCCGAAATACAGGGCCTGCCCGCTGTTGAAAAAATATGTTGACGCCGGATGGCTCGGCCGCAAGAGCGGGCGCGGTTTCTACGAATATTGAGCATTTTGGATTTTAGATTATGGAGTTTGGATTGGCGAGCATCGCAAGCTGAAGGCCGGATTCCAAAATTCTAGGCGGACGAAGCGTTAATCTAAAATCCATTATCTAAAATCCAAAATTCTATGAGCAGCATCGCACATTACTGTCAGAAATGTCTGGCGGCCAACCCGTTCGGACAGGAGTTGTGCATGCGATGCGGCACGCGTCTGATGCTCATTGTTGATTCGCCCGCCGCGCGATATGAGGAGCATAACTGGAGGGTTGCGGATGAGGAGCATCTGCTGGAGCGCGTCTCGGCGCTTGAGAATCGTCTCGCGCGTCTGACGGATAAGCTGGAACAGGGATTGGAGCTGCTTTTGCGTCAGGCCAAAAACTCTTATTTCGATCACGCGCTGATCGAGACCCTGATCGGTTTGTTGACCGAAGCGGGCATTATCGAAGCGGGTAAGCTGGAGGAGCAGTGGCGCGAGCGCTGCAAGGTGGACGCCAGCGCGCAGGACGAGAAAGAGCGCCGCGAACACTTGCGCGAAGAGATCATCGCTCATTATCGTGGCCCACACCGGACGGTCTTTGAGCAGCACGTGCGGCAGGCATTGACGCTGCTCGAAGAGGATGAAAAGGCGCGCGCGGTGCGTGTATTGGAGCGCGCCTCTGCGCTGGCGCCCCTAAACGCTCCGCTTCTCTATTTCATCGGCGAACATTTTTTCAGCACTGGCAAAATGGCGCTGGCCCGCGATTACCTATCAAGGGCTTTTGAGACTTCTCCCGGTAATTATGCTGTCTGTCTGCTGCTCGGTCTGGCTTGCGGCGACGAGGGAGAATTGGAGCGAGCCCGTGAGTTGCTCGTTGAGGCGGCACGGCGCGAGAAATCATCTTTCGCCGCGCATTATGGTCTGGGAAGACTGCTCGCGGCGGAGCGTCGGTGGAAGGATGCGCTCATTGAGTTCAAGCTGGCGCTCGCTGCTAATCCCTCGCCCGAAGCTCACTACGTTCTGGCTTGCGTCTATTATCAATTGAGTCGTGACCGCATGGCCCTGCGTCACCTTCGCAAAGCCATCGAGATGGATAACGAGTACCCGGCACCCTTCTACATGCTCGGCCTTGTGCTTTCTCGAACGGGCGAGCATGAACGAGCGAAGG
>JBKKAL010000199.1:0-21406 GCA_046714695.1 Pyrinomonadaceae bacterium | reverse complement strand
TAGCGTCTCTCCCAGATGCCCCTGCCTTTAGTCTCGGCGGGCTGCTTCCACTCGTCCAATTTTTCCGGGTGGACGCGCTCGGCGACGACCTGCTCGTAGTACGAGCGGTTGAAGATACCGATCTGCCCCTTCTCCGGCAGCGCTTCCATGTAACGTCTTAGATAGACATGCTTGAACTCTTTGTCTGACGGCTTATCGAACATCGCGACCTTGCAGCCTTGCGGGTCGGCGCTCGACAGCACATGCTTGATGGTGTTGTCTTTGCCCGCGCTGTCCATCCCCTGAAAAAGCGTCAATATCGCGTAGGTTTCGTGCGCCAGCAGAATATCCTGATACTTCGCCAGGTCTGCCGCGTCTTTCCCGATGCTCTCGTGGGCGTCCCCTTCGCCGCCGAAGTTTCCTGTGAAGCCTGGATCGTAATTTTTCAAACGCACTTTAGTGCCCGCCCGCACTACGAATTGACTATGGTTCAATTTTCCCACCCCTTCCCGCATGTTCGCACAGATTAAATTATCGCCCAAAGGCGTTACATCCCGGTGACAATAAAAGACCGGCGATACACTTACCCGAAACGGTTTTTCTTAAGATTATGGTAATTTACGGCTCGCGACAAGTCGGAAGAGTTAACGATTGATGCGGCAGAATACCAAGAGTCCCTAACAAAACCTCAGATACGGCCTAATTTGAATTTTAGTTTGGGATTCCGGCCTTAGACGCCGGTTGTGTTTGATCGCTCTTTGTCGAGCAGGATCTTTTTGCGGCGGATGCCCCAGCGATAACCGCTTAATTGGCCGTTTGCGCCGACGACGCGATGGCACGGGTTGACGAGCGCAACCGGATTTGAAGCACAAGCGCGGGCGACGGCGCGAACCGCTCTGGCATTGCCGATTCGCTCGGCGATTTCTTTGTAGGAGCGCGTCTCGCCGTAAGGAATGCGCCGCAGTTCCGTCCAGACTTGTAGTTGAAAAGCCGTCGCCTGCAAATCGAGGGGCAAAGCAAGGGAGCGTCGCTGGCCGTCGAGATGCTCGATAATTGTCCGCACGTAATTTTGCAAATTGTTATCGTCCGGTCGAATCTCTGCGGCGGAAAATTCTCTCGCTAAGTTCGCCGTTAATTGTTGGGTCGTTTCGCCAAAGGCGACGGCGCAAACGCCTTTTTCTGTTGCGGCGACGAGCAATTTCCCCAAACTGCTGTCGGCTGTCACAAAGCTGATTTTGAGATTCACGCCTCCCTTGCGATATGTCGCCGGGGTCATTCCCAAATTCTGCGTTGCCTTTTCGTAAAGCGCGCGGCTCGAACCAAACCCGCTTTTATACATCGCCGTCGTCACGTCTAATTGCCGAACCTGTTTTTTGAAATTATTTAATCGCCCTGCGTCGGCGAACTCTTTTGGCGAGACACCGAGTGTCTGCTTAAAAGTGCGCTGCAAATGTGACGGGCTGACGTTTAATTGCGCCGCCAAAAACTCCAGCGAGATTTCTTCGTCAACTCTGTTTTCGATTAGCTTGCAGGCTTGGATGACGAGTTCGGCATTGGCGCTGCGCATGTTTTCCATTTGTGGACGACACCGCAAACAAGCGCGAAAACCCGCGATTTCGGCTTCTGCGCGAGAAGCAAAAAAGGTCGTGTTCTCACGTTTCGGACGGCGTGCTGCGCATGAAGGCTTGCAATAAATCCCCGTCGAACTGACGCCAAAGAAAAACGCGCCATCAAATTCCGAATTTTTGGTTAAAACGATTTGCCAGCGCCATTCGTTGATCTGTTTCTGTGTTGAAATTACTCTTGTCATCACAAGAACCATTCTACGCGAAGAACGAGCGTGTGTTCTATCCGATTGTTGCTTTCAAATTTTCTTTCAATTTACGGCGAATGAGTATGCATGGACTCCTCCACGTTCAGCGTTACATCCCCGCTTCCGGCGACCTGTCTGGCTGTTTGCTTTCCTTCGACTGCTCGACGCCGACTGTGATGAAGGCGTCAACGCGCAAGCCGGGCGGCAAATGTTGTCCTTGATCTAACTCGACGAGCACTTCCAGAATCTTCGTGTCTACGCGCTCGGTCGGTTCCTCCGTGCGGACGTTTTTCCTGCCCATTACCTGCCCGACGCGCACGACGCGACCGGTAAACTTTCGGTCCGGATAAGTGTCAGCCGTCATGTAGGCGGGCTGCCCCGTGCGCACGCTGCCAACGTCCCTTTCGTCAACTTCCACGCGCACGCGCAAGGTACTCGTGTCGGCGAGTGTAAAGATCGAAGCGCGCGCGGTGTCTTGCGTTTCGAGCGAATAGCTCTCGCCGGCATTCAAGCGCCGGCGCAGTACGACGCCTGAAATCGGCGCGCGCACGTAAGTCTTCTCCAACGTGGCGCTGGCTTCGTCGCGGCGAGCGCGTGCGCCCTGCGCTCGCGCGAAAACTTCTCTGATTTGGGCGCGGGCGAGCGTGACGTTCGACTCGGCGCGCGCGCTGTCTTCTTCACGGGCGGCGGCGGAGACGAAGGCGGAACGCTGCCGGAGTTCTTCGACCCGCGCCATGGCGACTTCGGCGTCGCGCGCAGCACGGTCGCGTTCTTCGCGCGCGATGACGCCGTGGGCGTAAAGTTCTCTGCGCCGGTCGAGTTCGACGCGGGCGTTGCGCGCCGTCGCTTCGGCTTGAAGGAGGGAGGCGCGTGCTTCCCCGCGCTCCTCTGTGCGTGCGCCGTTGACGACGCGCCGCAGTTCGGCTTCCGCGCCCGTGAGTCTGGCTTCGGCAGACTCGCGTTGCGCTTCGGCGTTTCTGATGTCGGCTTCGGCGGAGCGCACCTGCGCCGCGTAGGCCGCGTTCTCCAGCACGGCGAGAATTTGCCCGCGCGCTACCGGGTCGCCCTCCTCGACGCGCACCTCATGAATTTTCCCGCCAATTTCTGCGCCGACCTCGATCTCTTCAGAGATGGGCTCGACCCTCCCCGGCGCGCTGACGATGTTTATGTTCTCGCGCGGCGCAGTTGCTCTTTGCGTCGTCGCTTGAGCCTTCGCCGTCTCGACGGATGATCGCCCGCGCCTCAATCCCACCCCCAAGATAATCAAAGCGACGAGCGCTAGTGTCATGATGATGTAGAAATTTCTGCGTTTCATAATCTTACTCCTAGTAAATTGCACGATCCGCTGATTGACCATTACTTACTTCACCATTTGCATCCCGGCACGCACGGCTCAAGAGATAGCCAAAGCTTCTGCCGGTCTATTGTGATGATCTATGTTGTCTTCGCCAGCCTCAGACTCTTCTTCGTGTATCCGCCCATCCTCGATATGCACGATGCGGTCGGCATACTTAAAGACGCGATCATCGTGCGTCACGATGACGACGGCGCGATTCTCTTCGCGCGCCAGTGTCGTCAACATCCCCATCACCAACTGTCCGCTCGCCGAGTCGAGCGCGGCGGTCGGCTCGTCAGCGAGGATGATCTCGGGGTCGCCGACGAGCGCGCGGGCGATAGCGACCCGCTGCTTCTGCCCGCCTGAAAGGTCAGCCGGGTGCGCTTTGGACTTCTCACTCAACCCGACGCTCTCCAGAGCCGCGCGTGCGCGACGGCTCGCATCCCGTCCTCGTATGCCTTTCAAATCGAGTGCGACCTCGACGTTTTCTCCGGCGGTCAAGGCCGGAAACAAGTTGAACCCTTGAAACACGAAACCGAAATGTTTCAGACGAACGCGCGGCAACTCCTTTTCCGGGAGCCCGACGATTTCTTCGCCGTCCGCACCGATCCGGACGCTCCCCGCCGTCGGCGCGAGGATGCAGCCCATGATTGAGAGCAGCGTCGTCTTGCCGCTCCCCGAAGGCCCCATCAACAGCAGCACCTCGCCCGCGTTGACATCCAAGTCCACGCCCTTGAGGGCGTGCGTCGCCGTCTCGCCTTTGCCGTATATCTTTGAAAGTCCGCGAACCCTGATCGCTGTCCTCATCAGTTAATGCCTCCCGGCCTTTTTCTCTATCAACAGCTTCAATTCTTGAAGACCATCGCCGGATCGAGCCGCGTCACCTTGTTGATCGAAACCAGAGACGCGCCGACGCACATCCCGACCGTTAAGGCGAAGAGTCCGGCGACGAGTTGCCACGGCAGGATCACTGCGGTCGTCCCCTGCTGGCTGACGTGCGATGCGACGAGCGCGATGGTCATCCCGATGGTGTATCCGATGAGCGCGGAAATGACGGCCTGCTTGATGATGACTTTGTAGATGTACAGGTTTGTCGCCCCCATCGCCTTGAGCGTGCCGTACTCGCGCAGGTGGTCAACGGTCGCCGAGTAGATCGTCTGCGCGACGACCACTACGCCGACCAGCACGCCCAGGCCTGCCGCAATCAGCACCGTAATGCCCGCGCCCGTGCCGAACATCCAGTAGAATTGTTGCTCACGGCTCCACTCATCCGTCGTCAACACGTCAACGTCCGAGACGCGCTCACTGATGCGCCGCGCCAGTTCCGCAGGTGCGACTCCTTTGGCGGCGCGGGCTAAAATGTATATCGTGTCGGCTTCGCGGATGCCGAAGTAGTTCTGCGCGTTCTTGAATGAAGTAAAGACCGGCGGGGAGGTCGTGAAGCTGCGGATGCCGCGCGTGAAACCGACGACACGCGCACGGTAGCCGCGTATCTCGACCGCCTGGCCGAGATGCGTCACGCCCAGCTTCTCTTTGTAGAGTTCGTCAATGATGACCGCGTCCGGCGTCTCCAGATCGCTTAACTTGCCGGCGACCAGATTCCACGGGGCGCCCATCTCTTGCCGCGTGTTGAAACCGATCAGCAGGCAGCCCTCGACCGCCCCGTTCGGGCGCTTCCAACTGCCGAACTGGATGATTACTTTCTCCGCCCGCTCGACGCCCGCAACGCTCCGCACTTGATAGAGCTTGCGCTCCGAGAACGGCTCTCCGTTCTCCATATTCGGCACGCCCGCAGATTTGATCCAGATGTCCGCGTTCGAGTGCGTAATGATGTCGGATGTGGCGCGCGTGAAGCCGACGAACAGCCCCAACTGTATGGAAGCGAGTACTACGGAGAAGACGATGCCCGTCAGCGTGACGACGAGTCGCACTTTGTCGTGGAAAAGGTTGCGGCGTGCGAGTGACGGCATGATTTATAATCACCTCGGTTAACGGTTACTGCACAGTGAACACTGTTAAGTTCAAAGGTAAAAATTTTTACTTTTGAAAGCCCCGGACTAAACTTTCGATCAACGTCTCGACCAGTTTTTTCTTCGGCACAAAAGGGAAGTCCTCATGCGCGATGAGCAGGGAGGTGACGCCGTGCATGCCAGCCCACACCACCTGCGCCGTCGCGTCTATATCAACAGGGCGAAAAATTTTCGCCTCGACGCACTGCCCTACCGCCTTCCGCAGATAGCCGAACGCCTTCTCGCCGATCGAGCCTACGTATGTATAATTTTCCGTCTCTTTCGGGCTGAAGATGAACGTTACCGTGTAATGGTTCGGATGTTTCAAGCCGAAATCAACATAGGCGCGTATTCCCTCGCACAGGTAGGCGAGCGGGTCATCCGTGTGGCGGCGTGCGAGCGCGTCGAGGCGCACGACGAGCTTGGCGAATGTCTCTTCGCAGATGGCATTGAACAGTTCGGCTTTGTCTTTGAAGTGAAGGTAGATAGTCGTCGGCGAGTACTCGATACGGCTGGCGAGTTTGCGCATCGAGAATGTTTCGTAGCCTTCCGCCACGAACATCTCGCGCGCGGCGTCAAGAATCTTCCGCCGCAACGCCTTCTTGTCCCGCAACCGTCGCTCTTGAATGCCCATATTTATGTCCGCCCAACTTAACGGTGTTAAGTGTAGGACAGGCGTTTAGAGTTGTCAACAAGGATTTCATGCGGTATCCACTCCCCTTGGCGGAAGCCGAGGTCGCGGGCAACGCCTACCGCCAGACGAGGACTATACTTTCAGTGACTACCGGCGTGCTTTCGCGCGGCGGCCTCCCACTTCAGGCACGACGCGGTAAGCACATCGTCTGTCGCCGGAGACGATGTGCTCCACGCGTTCGACCTCTATGCCCGGCCCTAGGACCGAGCGGAACAGGTCTAGTTCCGTCGAGCAGAATCCCTGGCAAGCATTGGCCGCGGCGCAGATGGGGCAGTGGTTCTCGACGAGAAGAAAGCTGCCGTCAACGTCCCGTTTGATCTCCGCCATGTAACCCTCTTCCGTGCGCACGCGCGCCAGCTCCTTCAGCTTCTTCTCCAAAGGGGCGGAGGGGCGGATTCGCTTCAGGTAGTCTGCACGTTGCCGCGCGCAACGTGAGACGAGCACGCGATCCAGGCCCTCTGCCCCGAAGGTGTCTCTGAGGGAATCAATGAGAGCGACGCTTAACTCGGCGTAGGCTTCTGGAAAGAGGCGGTCGGCCTCGCGTGTGAGTCGCCAGAACTTGGCGGGCCTGCCGACGGGGACGGGCCGTTCTTCTGCCGTCACGAGTTTCTCGCTCTGCAATGCATAAAGGTGCTGCCGGACGGCCATGGTCGTTAGCCCGAGCCGCTCGGCCAGTTGCGCCGAGTCAATGGGGCCGTCGGTCTTTAGAAGTTTGACGATAGCGCGGCGCGTCTTGCGCTCTATTGGCTGTTGCGGTTTCTGGCTCATAATGCGTTTCTAAAGAATTCACTTTACAAAGTCAAGCCCCCGTGATAGCCTTTGACTTACTAAAGATTTTTCTTTAGAAACTAAGAGGAGGCCAACCATGACAATCCCTTCCGACAATTTCCTCCATGAACCAGCACAGCACAAGCATGAGACTGACAGTGCCGACCCTATTAAAGGCGCGCGCGTCGCGATCACGGGCGGAACTTCGGGGCTGGGGCTAGCTCTCGTCCGCGAATTTCTGAAGCGGGGCGCGCGGGTGGCGTTCCTCGCACGCACACGTGAACGGGTCGAGCGAGTGGCGCGCGAAGAGCGGGGCGCGCACGGCATCGTCGGCGACGTGTCTTCCAAGGACGACATCTACCCCATCGCCGTGCAGGTCTTAGGCGAACTCGGCGGCCTCGACGTGCTCATCAACAATGCATCGGACTTAGGCCCCGTGCCGCTCCAGATGCTGTCCGATACCGAGTGCGAGGACTTGGAGCGCGCATTCAGTACCAACGTCATTGGCCCGTTTCGGCTGGCCAAGGCGCTGATGGGAGCGCTGGCCGCTTCGGCGCGAGAGGGACAGGGTGCTGTTGTTCTGAACATCACGAGCGACGCCGCCGTCAGTCCCTATCCAGGCTGGGGCGCATACGGCGCGAGCAAAGCTGCGCTGCATCACCTCACGCGCATCTGGGGTGAGGAGCACGCGGCTGACGGCGTGCGCTTTCTTTCGCTCGATCCCGGCGATATGGACACGCCGATGCACGCCGCAGCCGTGCCTGACGCGGATCCGACAACGCTCAAGCGCCCGGCAGACGCGGCCAGCGAACTCGCCGACGCCATCGCCCACGTCCTTTCAGGACGCGGCGCATCGGGCGTACCCGTAACGACCGTTTCCGAACTTGAGGGAGTAACTCAATGATCGCCGCCGACATGGCTGTCCAACGCCCGCTGAATGCCAAACTCCTCATCGTTGACGCGCGCAGGCGTATCGGCCACGCCCGGCGCGCCGCCTTCATCGAATTCCTGCGCCAAGGAGACCTCGTGATCGCCAACGACGCGGCTACCCTGCCCGCAAGCCTTCAGGGCATGCACGCCGCGACGGGCGCACCCATCGAAGTACGGCTCGCCGGTCGCCCTTCGCTCAGGCCCGAAGATGTCGGGCGCTTCAGCGCAGTGGTCTTCGGCGACGGAGACTTTCACATGCGCACGGAAGATCGCTCCGCGCCCCCACCGCTCGCTGCCGGAGATCGACTCATCCTCGGGCCGTTGCGCGCGACGGTCGAGAGATTGCTTGGTCACATGCGCCTCGTGTCGCTGCTCTTCGACGGCACGCCGGATGAGGTTTGGGCAGGCCTGGCGCGCCACGGACGACCGATCCAGTACGCGCACGTTCCCGCGCCGCTCGCGCTCTGGGACGTTTGGACACGAATCGCCGGGCCGCCGGTCGCGTTCGAGCCGCCGTCCGCAGGCTTCGCACTCGACTGGCATACGTTGGCCGCAATGCGCGAGCGCGGCGTAGAGTTCGAGACGATTACTCACGCCGCCGGCATCTCGTCCACCGGCGACGAAGAACTAGACCGCCTCCTGCCCTTCGATGAGCCTTATCGCATCCCGAAGGCAACCGCCCGCGCGGTCAGCCGCGCGCACGCGAGGGGCGGGCGCGTCGTCGCCATCGGCACGAGCGTCGTGCGCGCTCTCGAACACGCCGCGACCGGAGACGGACATGTGCGGGCGGGCGAAGGACTCGCCACCGGGCACATCGGACGCGCGAGCAGGCTGCGCGTCGCGGACGCGATCCTCTCAGGCACGCACGAGCCCGGCACAAGTCACTATGAGTTGCTGCGCGCCTTCCTCGACGACGCGACGCTGGAGCGCACGAGCGCGGAGTTGGATGCGCGCGGCTACCGGACGCACGAGTTCGGCGACTCGGTTCTGATCGAGCGCGTCAGTCAACAAACCACTTGATGTCGGAGCAGCAGAGAGTTGCGCTCGCGCAGAGGGATTTCCAGTTGTTCGGCGAGACGTAGAATCATATCGCGGCTTGGGCTTGAACGCCCTGTTTCGAGGAAGCTCAAGTGCCTCGTCGGAATCTCGGTCTCACAAGCAAGATCAAGCTGGCTTAGACGGCGACGCCAGCGCCAGACAATCAATTGCCATCCTTAGCTTCTGAGGAACAGCTTATGAATAGACGAGCGGCATCTTTGGAGTCGAATGTCCGAGAATGTGCGGAACTGTGATTGGGCTTCGTAAAGCGAACTGGCAATGAGACACACGCTCTCGCAACAGGGATGCTCGAAGGGGATGAGACTGCGGCGGGCAACTACTATTTCTAAATCTATGGTCAGCAGGTGAAAGCTGCACTTAACCGAAGATTGTATGCGGGGTTCGATACTCGCTTGCGTATTGACCTGTGATCTCTTTGAAACTACGGGAAAAGTAGTGACTATCAGAGAAGCCCACGCGCTCGGCCACTTCCTTGACGCTATAGCTGCGCGAAGCGAGCATACGTTTAGCTTCTTCTATGCGGGCCTGACGTAGCAGTTGGCGAAAACTAACTCCGACCTTATGGTTGAGGAGACGAGACAGATAGGTGGGTGTGACCGAAAGCTCTTTGGCTACTTGCGGCAGATCAAGCCCCGGATCACTGCATGACCCGGCAATGATGCGGACAACCTCACGCACCAGATCATAATGTAACCCCTTGAGCGCGTGGGCACAGGGTTTGAACGGCATCACGGCGCGTAAAGCGCTGATAAGCTTTAAGTCATCGTCGTGGAAGTGATCGCTTAGAATAAACTCGCCATGAATGTCTTCATTACGAGCGAAGCCTGCTGCCGGGTGGCGGAGAATCAAGATCGGCACATCTGCATAAATGCGACGCAGTTGACTGATAAAGGGTCGGCGAACAGGATATTTAGTGAGTCCGATGGCGATGAGGCTGATTCGATCTTCCGCGTTAGCAGCCTGAGCATGATTTCCTGCTGAAGCTGTGGTGAAACATGTCGGCAGCATACTGCTGAGCGATGAAATAAAGTGTTCACAACAATCCACGGACATGATGTGAAATGATCTCTTATTATCCATTGGCGGAATTTGGACGGAGGCTTCTACGATCAGTGGTCTAAACTTAATGTCAGCGGGCAATCATTATTTAGCTTTTGGGCTGGTTTTTCGTTGGCCTGGAAGTCTGCTGAAGGACAAAGACAGCAAATTCCGGGGCGCTGTGAGTCGGAGCGCGCTCTACTTTCCCAACCGGCGTTGCGACCTGTGATAATTTCATGGGTAACAATAACGGCTCGCCCTTGTAGGTGGCGCGCAACAATGGCTCTCCAAAGTAGTTCTGCACATCTCGCACCTCGAAGTTTGCCCCCACAGGCAAAACCGAGTTCACATCTACGGCCACCTGCTCGTGCTGGCTCCAGTTATAAATAATGATATTCGCGCGCCCGTCCTCATACCTGTTAGGACGGATAAAAGTCTGAGTGCTATTGGGGCGAGGTTCTGTGCCGGCGAACGACTGACTGTGTTTGTCCAATCCGGTTAGCTGCTGCCAGCGTGAGAAATTGAATGCGCTTGAATCCACTATAAAGCTCGGCCCGCCCGCTTTTCCGCAGAGATATGAGTTGTAATCCCAAAGGTAAGCAGCCGGGTTTACCTTTGCGGGTAGTTTTAATTCAAAACTTTCATCGCTATAGCAGATCGTGTTCCCTTGAAGCTCGACGCTCTGCCACCACCAGAGTCGCAAGGGGGCTTTACCGACAATATAATTGTCCAGCAGCCTGACATCCTTATTGCCAGTATCCTCGTAGCCGAGGCGAATACCACTGCTTTTGCTTTTTGCATTGCCGGGCGAATTATAGATGTAGTTGTTTTTCAGAACGATGCGTTCTGCGGAGACGCCGCTCGTACCGCCCACCTGTAGATTTCCTGTCGTTTGATCGTCGAGCGTTATGATGCCGTTGTTAAAGCTGACATTACCTTCAATATGAAGTCCCTTCTGTGAGCTTGAGAGGGAATTGGAATGGGCAAGAATACCGTAGCCGCCCTGCGCGAAGAGGATGTTATCGGTAATATATTTCGTCCCATTAGCGTTTCCTATATACAGAGCGTGCTCTCGTTTGTTATTGCCGTTATAGAAGAAAAGAGATCCATGCACCTCCGTCATATCCTGCTTATCCCAGATGCCGTGCCCGTTGTCGTGAAAGATCATGTTGATGAACTTGACGTTTGAAGCGTAAACGTCTGCGCCCGATCCGCGCCAGGGCTCGTCCGTCCCGCTGTAGGGGCTTTTCCGGCTGCGGTCCGGATTGGAGTTCATAATCTCCAAGCCCCAGAACCAGACCCACGATCCCTTGACCTTTAGAGCAGGTTGCTTCGACTCGCTGACGGAAGCTTTGTCCAGGATCGCGCGCTCTCCGGGATACTGGCGGACGATTACGGGAGCGCCTTCTCTTCCATTTAAGGTGCTGACAAATTCTCCCGTATAACGCCCGCCGCGCAGCCAGATGGTATCGCCCGGCTTAACCTCTGTTTTACCCGGCCCCTGTGCGAGGGCTGTCGCCAAGTCCCAGGGCGAAGCTTGTGTCCCCTGTCCTTTTGGATTTCCGTTAGGCGCGACATACCACGCGGATTTTTCAGGCGGCAGCAGGATCAAGTTTACCGTCTCTGTCGCGCCATCATAAGAGGCCGTAAAGCTGGCAGAGGTATATGCATTCACTTTTTTAGTCGAGATAGAAAAGTGAGCGCCTGTCTTTCCCGAAGGAATCGTAATGCTCTTTGGGATAAACACAAGGGACGGATCGCTGTTCGAGAGGGTGATAGTGGCACCGCTCGCCTGAATAGGGTTTCTCAAAAGGATAGTGCCGGTCGAAGGATTTCCACCCAACATCGTCGCCGGGCTGAGAGTAAAACTCGTGATCGCCTGACCGTTAGAATTCGCGGCGCTCTTCGAGCGTTGAAGGCTCTGGCCATTTGCGCCGAGCACGGCCAGTCTTTCAGAAATCAATCCCGGCGCTTGAAAATGCCTGACGACCAGAGAAGCGATCATCAGTAGAGACATGATGAAGAGGAGAATTGTCAGTTGATTGATTCTCGCCATGCTTGCCAGGGAACTGCTCATGTGACTAAAGAGACCAAAAGGCTACGTCAAACAGCAATGAAAGTGACGATCAAACCCGAACTTCACAAAACGGATTCATGCCGCTCTGCGCTCAATCCCCCGGCCGCCGGAGATATGGTCTTCTTTTTTTGACCCGGCAACAGAAACTCTCTGAGCCTCTGTTCCAGACGCGCCGCCCAGAGGGAACGGGAATAGTTCTCTTCAACATAACGACGACCCTTTTCACCCATCGTCCGGCGCTCCAGCGCCGGGGCATGATAGAGGGCCAGGATGGCTTTGGCCGTCGCCTGCGCATCACCCGGCGGTACGACAATTCCGCCGCCCGATTCTTCGAGGATACGCGCGCTCTCTCCGCTGAGCGCGCCCACGACCGGCTTCTCGCAAGCCAGGTATTCAAACACCTTCACCGATATGACCTTCCTGGGATAAGGTTCAGGGCGCACGGCGGCGAAACAAAGATCCGCCCGTGCCAGAAGCGAAGGAATCTCTTTTACGCTGCGTTCGTTTCCGAAGATGACGTTGTCCAATCCTTTCTCGCGGGCTTGCTTTACGAGTTCATCGCGGCGCGCGCCGTCGCCCACCAGAAAAAAGACTATGTCTTTATGTTCTTTCAATAGCTCGGCTGCTTCCAGCAACACTTCAAGGCTGTGCTTGATGCCGAACAGCCCTGAATACATGACGACAAAACGCTCGCCGAACTCGTACTCGCTCGTCAACGCATTATCGCGCGGGACGGGGCGAAACAGCTCAAGGTCTGCGCCGTTTGGCAAAAGGAAAGTCTTTTCGCGCGCTACTCCGCGCTCAATGACCGTGTCTATGATGGCCTCTGTCGTGGCCGTAACGCAGTCAGCCATGCGATAGCCCCAACGCTCGATGGCGCGTGTGACCCTGACGGGGAGCGACCCTTCGCGGAAGCCGCCGTAAGTAATCAGTTCGTCGGGCCACAGGTCGCGGACATCAAAGACAAGGCGCGCGCCGCGCAATTTTGCCAGCAGGATGGCCGGGATAACGCTAAAAATAGGAGGCGAAGTGACGAACACCACATCCAGTTTTCCTGCGCGCCTGCCGCTCAGCAGTGCCGCCGGAATGAAACTCAGATAGTTACGCAGTTGCGACCATTTTGATTGGTTTCGCGGCGCTGTGTAATAGGCCGTTCTGAAAACCGTATAGCCGTCCGCCTCTTCAACCAAAGAGCGCTTGCCCTCGTACTCAGGAAAGACAACTCCCCTTGGATAATTCGGCATTCCCGTCGCCACAAATACTTCGTGTCCCTGCGCGACAAGCTGCCGAATGATCGGATACAGGCGATTGGACAAAGCGCCCATCTCCGGAAGAAATATTTGAGTGACGAACAGAATGTGCATACTTATCTCTTTCAGCGTGGCGAAGGATTGAGGCAGCGTGCCAGCCGCGTTTGGCTTAAAGAGGCTGACAGTAGTTCGACTGGTAAAGCGAGGGAGTACAAAAGGGCTGTAAATTCTTGATGCATCTTTAGCCACCCGCGCGTGTGACAAACCAAAGAGCTACAGGCACAAATCTATTCAACATGCCCCGCTCTTTCTGATAACTGCCACGACCGTGAAGAGCAGCAATCTCAAGTCAAGCGACAGACAGCGATGATCTATATAGTGCATGTCCATCATCACGCGCTGTGGGTAGGTTGTATCGCTGCGCCCGCACACTTGCCACATACCGCTCAATCCCGGCTTGAGACTCAGCAGCTTGTTGCCATAGATGGAGTACTTGCCAAGCTCGCGCTCGACAATCGGGCGCGGGCCAATCAGGCTCATCTCTCCTCGCAGAACATGAAGAAGCTGAGGAAGCTCGTCCAGGCTGGTTTTACGCAGTAGCATGCCGACGCGCGTGATGCGCGGATCGTCTTTGAGCTTGAACGACTCTTCAAACTTTTGTTGTAAATGGGTGTCCTGCTGCAAACGATCTTCCGCATCGGCGACCATCGTGCGAAATTTTAAACAGCCGAACTCTTTGCCGTATCGCCCCAGGCGACGATGTGCAAAAAAGACAGGCCCACGGCTGGTCATCTTAATCAACACCGCGATGATGACGAACACCGGGAGCGTGAGCGAGAGCAGCGTCAATGAACACACGATGTCCAGGCCGCGCTTACTATAATTATAGAAAGCACGCCCGTGTGCGGGTCTTGCCGCATAGGGCACGCCGCGATACAGGAGGCGTGAAATGGGTGTGCCGGCAAGGTCGGGAAGCGCGTAGTCGCGTGTCGAAAACTCCCTGTGAAAGATCAGGACGTTGTCTTCGTGTAAAGGTGTTTGAGCAGAGCTGAAGGTCGTTGTGTTTTGGCCGAAGTTGGCCTCGGAAATCGGCGCAGACGATTCCTGTGTTGTGATAGGATTTGGTTGCATTGACTTTCCACCCCGTGAAGGACTGAAGGTTGATGTAAAAGACTGGGGAGCGCCCGCCAGCGCTCCCCAGTCCGGTAATTTACGGCGACGTACGGTTGAAATTGGATTTGTTACAAGCCAAAGAAAAACCCCGCCGAAGTTCTTCAGCGAGGTTGGCTTGTTAAGGCAATCCTCCTCTATCAGAGTTGTGTTTTAGACAGCGCCCCCATGACGCTTCTTCTCTCGATGCAGCCGCACGCTGCGCAAGCCTTCAGAACAACTGCCTATCTCCCTGCCTGCGACATTCTGCTCATCAACTGGGCATCGGCAAACTCCGTTCGGCCCGCCAGAACCGACTGGTAAATATTCAAGACCTTAACCGTAATCACTTTCTCGTCAAGATGCTCAACCGCCGCTCGACCGGCGACGCGCGTCCCTCTGTTGAGAACACGTTCGAGCGCGGCGGCGATTGTTTCCGGTCTTTCATCCGGGCAAAGCTCACAGCCTTCGATCCCTTGAAGACGCAAAGCCACATCACCGACGGGCACGGACACGACAGGAAGGTTGCAGGCCAGAGCTTCTTTCACGACGTTGGGCGATCCCTCCTGCATGGAGGTGAAACAGAGCGCGTCGCAGGCATTCATGTAGAAAGGAATGTCCGTATGAGGAACATCCCAGGCGACGATCAACTTCGCCGCTATTCTTTGATTCAACAACTCGACAGCCTGCTTTGACAGATAACACCTCTTTCGTGCCTGTGTCGGGCGACCGACGAAGAGCACCAGTTTTTCGTCCATTGGCAGGCCGAGATGCTCGCGCGCCTCTTCCTTTGGAATAGATCGAAAGACCTGAAAGTCAATGCCGGATGGAATAACATGCGCTTTGATAGCGGGAGGGAGATAACTCTTCATGTGCTCGGAAACGACGATCACCTCATCGGCGCTTCTGGCGACCATCCGGCTCAGGCGGCGATGGATGGCGCTCGCTTTCATGTAGTGTCCGCTCCGGTCGCTGACAGTCCCCAGCAGGTCGCTGCCTCTGAACGTCACGACCATTGGGAGGCGTTTGGGTAGCGCCAGCAATCCACTCTGGCCGAATTGGGCATGAACCAGATCATAACGCGCACCTTTCAGCTTACGTCGCAGGCGAACCCATGCCTTCATATAGTTGATCGGATTCTTCGCTCCCTTGAACGGGAAAACATCCACATCAACACCGGCAGCCGTCAGGAAATCGGCCTGCCGTTTAATGAAATGAGCGGTGCGCGACATACCCGGCACAGGCCATTCACTGGTGATCATCAAAACACGAATTGAGGAATCCATCTCACAACTCCATACAAAACTTTATAGTCGAAAATAATTAGCGAGGACTGTTACTCGCGCCCGCGTAACCTGGCTCTTAATTCTTACGGTGAATCTGTTTTAAAGCTGCGCCCAGAGGTCTCTAGTCCCCTGCACCCATTCGCCGACCGCCGGCCAAGGGTCGCCTTTGCGCCATGTTTCGAGGCGCGTTCCTGGAGGCTGCGGCCCAAGCAGTTCTCTGATCCCTTGTTTGATCGAAGGATAGACGCTCGGATACCCTCGCGGCGCACCGCGCAGGATGTGTAGGAAGCGTTTGACATCTCCCCACAGCCAGCGCAGGGTGAGTCCTTCCGCATACTCAAAGGACGAGCCAATCGTTTCGCCTTTAAGAATGGAGACCCACAGGAGAGGGAAGTTGACCCCGGAATCTACGGCGAGTTGCAGCGATCCCCAGAATCTTCCATTAACCTCCATCAAGCATGGCGGGCTCCGGTTATCATCCCGGAACTCGACCATCGCCGGGCCGTGCCATTTCAATTCGGACAAAAGACGCTCGGAGGGTTCTCTGAGGCGCGACTCCAGAGGTATGGAACGACGCAGGGAACTACCTGAACCCGTCGGGCGCGTGTCCCGCAAACGCTCGTGAGCGAACCACGCCAACACCCGCCCGTTGTCGCACAAAGCAAATGCTCCCTTGCCCTTTCCGGGAACGAAACCCTGAATGATGGGCCAATCCTCACCCTGTATGCGCGCCAGCACGGCTTCATCCAGACCCTCGCGCTTGTCCAGATAAGCAGGCCCCTTAGCCTGCGTAAAATACTTGCCGTTCCAGGCGTTGCTCCAGCGCGGCTTGACGACGCAGGGGAGCCCCAGCTCCTCGACCGCCGCGAGACACTCCTCAGGCGAGGCGGGAAAGCGCGTCGGTGGAATACTCAAGCCGCAAGCCTCTGCACGACGAAGCGTCTGCGCTTTATCGAAAGCGCCCAGCAGCATCTCGTCAGGCCCGCAGCCGACCGTAATACCAACTTCTTCCCACAACGCTCGCTCTGCGTTACAGAGCACGCAGGAACGTTCCGTCAGAGGCAGGACGAGACGGACGCCCTCGCTCTTGGCCCACTCGCGCATTAAAGCGAAGGCTTCGACGCTTTGTCCGTCCAGATGGAAACTATCCCGGCAGTATCGCGACCATCTGCTCAAAGGGGAGCGCTGATGACTGGCAACGAGCACGGTGCAACCGGCTTCTCCTAATGAGCGAACACACGCGAGCGCCTGGTTGGTGTGCCCATCTAAAACTAAAATTCGCTCGGCCACAGCAGTCATAGTGCTCGATTCACGACGCGAAGGTGATCTGTCAGGCGATAGGGAAGCAGCGCGCCCAACGCCTTGGCCCTCAGCACGCCGGGCAAGTCCAGGGCGTGCGCCTCTATGCGCGGCAAAAGGTACGGATCACTGTTTCCATTCGCCAGACCTAAATCGGTCGTCACCGCGAGGTCAAAGCCTGCGGCCCGTACGGCATCCAGATATACCGGCGAGACATCCTTGAGTCTCGTACTCCCGTACGGGTAGGCATAAGCCTTGCCCTGCGACTCGCCCAGATATTTGCGTAAGACCTCGCGCGAGTGCGACGCCTCCTCTATCATCTGCGCCTCTGTACACTGGCTGCCCCTGGGATGAGTGTGCGAGTGTGCGCCGATGGTGACGAGGCCGGAGGCCAGACAAGTCTCTAGTTCATTCCAATCCATAGCGCGCCACACATCTGCTTGCAAACGTGTTCTATTTTTGCGCGACCATTTATCAAACGGCATCGGTTCCGTGTCACCGATCATGCCGGTCACGACAAAGGCTGTGGCGGGCGCATGGTAGCGTTTCAGGACGGGCAGCACCTCTGTATAAAAGCTTGCGTATCCGTCATCGAACGTAAGGCAGACGAGCGGCTTTGCCTGCTCGCTTTTGTGCTTCAGCCGTCGCGGTAATTCGCAGAGCGGAATGATCTCCGCATATTCAGAAAGCGCTGCGATCTGCCGCTCAAACAAACGGGGACTGACATTCCAATCGTCAACCTGCGGATCAACGAAACCTATATCGGCGACCCTGTGATAGTAGAAGATACAGGCTCCCGGTTGGGCCGAGGGCTCGACGAACATCTTCGTCAAGAGAGCCGCCCAGCCCGCTGTTCGTTTTATAGCCCGCTTAAAATTGTTTCGACCGATCATCTCTTCAGTGCGCTACAAACGCTCATTAGCCGGTACTGTTGTTAGTCTTGCGCCTTCTTTGTCCGCACGGCTTTCATTGAAAGACAAGGCAAGCCTTCGGTACCCTGTATCCACCCCCAGAAGCGGTAAAATGCAGAGCCTGCTTGCCATGTTCCAGTTTCCCAGAAGCACGGCCGAGCGGAATTTATTGATGTAGCTGGCGACACGAACGCGAGGAAATCTGTAAACCCCATCTCTGAACTGCACAGAGCCCCATCCTTCCAGAATCAATTTCTTCCGCAACTCCGAAGAGAGTAGTTCTCTATCAAACAGCCGACGATGAATCTGCTCCACGTAACTCAGGTAACAGCAAAGCCCTTCAAATATACCGAGCCGGTGTGCGGTCTTGATGATGTAATCCCAGTCGAGCGTATCGCGTCTGAGCGAGACAATCGTATAAAAGATGTCGGACAGGCGCAGGTAACTACGCCCGTAAACCCTCTGCATCCCCTGAATAATCAACTGGTCTTCGGGAGAGGGAATCAAAAACTCTGTTCCCTCAACTTCACTGCGTTCGCCATTTTTTATGAGCTGGCTGATGTGTGAGTCATGTTCGCCAAACATCCCCATGCGGCCATGATGAATCTCGACTAAAGATTCACAGCCGCTCACGCGATAGTTCACCGTCCCGGCCACACGGTTACGCAAATCTCTCTTTAAAGGCGTGGCGTTGAGCCCGTCGAGAATAAGGGCGTCGGCTTCAATCGAGCGTGGCAAGATGAACAGATCAATGTCGTCGCCCATATCCGGGTAATGCTGAAATGCCTTGGCAAAAATAAATCCGATGCCGCTCTCGACACATGCTTGAGCGATCCGGCGGACGAGGTCAATCTTCGCGCCGTTGTGTCGCCGCTCTTTCACTACAGCATCGGCAAACGGTGCGGGCGGCTGTAATCCGTTTATCTCAAGCCGATCAGCGACACGCACCAGGACCATATTCTGTCCGGCCACGCGGAGCAGCTCTTCCCATCTCACTTCGCCGTTGCCAACGGGCTCGTAAACGTCGTCCAGAAGCAGCCGCAGGATAAAGGCCGCGAACGTTTCTTCGTGCTCGTGCGTCATAGCGCGGCCATCCTTTCGAGCACTATCTTCTCTAAGGCGTGCCGCGTGCTCTCGATGGAAAGGGATGTCGAGACCACGACGAGGCTTGGAACATACTGGATCAGCCTCTGGTAAGACATGCGACGACGCGTGAGGCGGTCAACAGAATATTCACTTTTGCGCGCGTGTGCCTCTTCGGGGCTGATGTCCAGATAGATAGGCACGCAGGGAGTCGGCGTCAGAAGTCTTAAAAGGCGCATGCCATAACCCTTGCGTCCTTCGGCCACGTCCACGAGCGTGTCATAAAAATACCGATCCATAATGAGTATCTGTTTCCTGAACTTCACTATGTAAAATCGGTAGCAAAGAAAAATCAGCACGTCCAACGGGTAGATGCAATATCTAAGAGTCTTGTTCCAAATGATTCTGTACCTGATACGTGCCGCCAAAAACTTTAGTCCGTCCTGTACGGGCAGCTCGCGAGGGGCATGAGTGCTTTTCGCTGTCGGCTTCGAGTGCCCGTTTGTCCGGCCAGCCGCCCTTTTGAAAACCGACTGAGCGCAGGCGTAAAGCCCCAAGTCGTAATACATGTGCGAAACAACTACTCTCTGGTTGCGCTTTTCCAGGCTCTCTTTTAAAGCCTCGATCAGAGTGGATTTCCCTGACCCGTCCAACCCTGAAAACGTTATCAGCATTTCTTTGCTTTTACCTTGAACGGTGCGGCGAGCAATTCGATTTTTCGCCGCACCGGATAAAGATCGAGACTAAATACCGCGCCCTCTGGCAGGCTAAACACGAACCTGCTTTCTCAGATCGGGAAGCTTCAGGCTTGGAGGTAAACCGCGCTTCGAGGCGAAACGCCGGACTCGTGCGCGCGCGTACTTTTGCCCGCTCGCCAGCGCATAAGCCATGACAATCCAATGCAGTTTATTAAACATCCACAGATTGCTAAGGTTGGCGGCCATCACGGCAACGATCATGGCTAAGGGCAAGATGCCCTGAGGGCCGACACGCGCCTTCCACGCCATCCAAGCGGCGAACGCGATACCCGCAAGCAGGGGAAGCGCCCCCAATAGTCCTGTTGAGACAAGAACGTAGAGAATTAGATTATGCGGATTCTTGCTGTCTTCTTCGATATGACCCAGCCGCGATCCCAACTCATACGTGCTCGTGATAGGCCCCCAGCCGATGAGCGGCTTCTCCTGAAACATTTGCCATGCGTTCGGATATATCTGCTCTCTTCTGGCAAGGTCGCCGTCCTCCAGTGTTCTTTCAAATCGCTGCCGGGTGATATCCGACTGGAATCCGACCCAGATAAAGAAGCTCAAAACAAGCAGTATGCCGAATATATTTCGGAGCTTTGATAAGATCGTTCCCCTTCTTAAAACGAAAGCCATCAGCCCCGCTCCCAGGGCCAGCAAAGCTCCGCGCGAGCCTGTTTGGACGAGCGCGATTCCAATTATCGCAGTAACAGGCCACATCAGAAAAATCGGCCTGACCAAACTTTCTTTCCTGCCATACGTGAGACCGATGGCGGCTAGCAGTCCCAGAGTCAGGATGCGTGCCAGGTTGTTTGGATTAAAGCCGAATGCTGTGACACGCTCAACCCTTGCGCCGATATCAACTGCGCGGCTCGCCACGCCTGTGAGCTGTAGAAGAGCCAGCAGTGTGCACGCGACTACGAGCATTGCAAGGGCCATCTTCGCGATATGTTCGTCTCGCATCAGGTTGTAGGACAGCCAGCACAAGATTACAAGTTGGATGAGGAGGAAAAGCTTGTAGGGCGTCTCAGCCGGATGTTGTGGGAATTCCAAAGCGCCCAGAATGATGCTCACATACAAATAGATGATAAAGCACCAGAAGCCCTTGGACGGCCAGCGTAGAAAGAGGCCGGGTTGAAATACGGTGGACAAAAGCAGCAGCCCGCCCAAAATCGTCGGCGGCTCCACCGGCCCGAAGTTAACCGTCTCGAACGGGAGCGAGAACATGAACGCATAAAATAACCATCGAATCACAGGCGCGACCGCGTGGGAGTCCTGAATCACAAGTCGTCTGAGATTCCTGCGGGCAGGAATTTTTACAGGACTCGTCAAAGCAGGGGCGAAATTTATAGGGACACTTACGCGCATTTGATTCAAAGTCGGATCAGCTTAATTTCGATTCATCCGCTAGGGTGTTTTAGCTTGCGCCGTATTGGAATAGCCGGAGTTGCCTTTGGCGTTATAGGCGCGGATGCGATAGTAATAAGTCGTCGCGGGCGAGCAGCTTGTATCAGCATAACTGGTCGCGTTCGTACCGGGCTTGGCAATCTGCGTGAAGTTTACGCCATCGGTCGAGCGGTAAAGCTTGAAGCCATCCTCGTTGTTCGAGTTGTCTGTCCATGCGAGATTGATCTGGACGCCCGAGACGGCTGTCGCAGTCAGATCATCCGGCGCGCTCGGACTCACCGTCGCTGGCGGGAGTGTCCTGGCGCTGGCGGTATTAGAGTACGCCGAGTTGCCTTGAGCATTAAATGCCTTGACGCGATAGTAATAAGTGGTCGAAGCGGTTCGACCCGTATTCGAGTAACTCGTGACATTCGGGCCGAGCGTGGCAGCGGTCGAAAAGTTTACGCCATCGGTCGAGCGGTAAAGCTTGAAGCCATCCTCGTTGTTCGAGTTGTCTGTCCATGCGAGATTGATCTGGACGCCCGAGACGGCTGTCGCCGTCAAGGCGCTTGGGGCTGCGGGCACGACTGAATTGGCAG
>JBKKAL010000198.1:0-2848 GCA_046714695.1 Pyrinomonadaceae bacterium | reverse complement strand
CCCAGCCAGTCCTTCCTCTTCTCCAACACCCAAACCCGCCCTGAAGCGTATATTAAAACCAACGCGACGCCGTTCTTTTCGGACCGGCGACGCTTTGTTGCCAGAAAAATGGGCTCAAATTATGTGTTGATACATTCGGGAACTTCAGAGCCCGGCGTGCGTGTTTGCTTCTACGGGCGGGTTGGAGGGTTGTATAATTCGATGGACTACAGGAGAAGCCGCCCGGAACGCGAGGACAAAAGGCCCGGGAGGCCGTAAATCATCCTCTGCCGCAGGAAGCGGCGCGCTTAAAGCTTACTTGGTCGTCCTGCCTGCCTGAATGGATACGGTAACCGCTATTGATGAGCTTTGCTTCGGCACAACTACTACTGCGCCGCGCCTAGTCGTGGCCGAGCCTCCAACGGATCATGCCCTGCTTGAGGCCACGCGAGCGGGCGACGAAGCCGCCTTTGCCGAGATTGTCCGGCGCTACCGTCACCAGATTACAAATTATATCTATCGTATGACGAGCGATTATGATGGCGCAGTTGATCTGGCTCAGGAGACTTTTGTACGCATCTATCGCGCGGCGGATCGTTACCAGGCGAGCCATGCCTTCTCGACATATATCTATCGCATTGCGACCAATCTGGCGATCAGCGAGCTGCGCAAGCGTAAGCGTCGCCGGCTGGTCTCGCTGACCGGTCTATTCCAATCGAATAACGGCGCGCCTCCCGTTGAATTCAACCCACCTGACGCACGCCCTCTTCAGGACACCGCGCTCGTTGATCGAGAGCGCCGCCAGGCTGTGATGCGCGCCATCAGCACGCTGCCAGACAAGTATCGCGCGCCGCTCGTGCTGCGAGATGTCGAGGGCAAGAGCTACGAAGAGATCGCTTCTATTTTGCAGACGAGCGAAGGAACCGTGAAGTCGCGTATCAGCCGCGCGCGCAGTTTCCTGCGTGATAAGCTGAAGGCATACCTGTAATGAGAATTATGAGAGCAATTGATTGCAAGGCATGTAGGAATGAGATCGAACACGCGGCCCTCGGCGCATCGTTCGGTGCAAACGCGCGCGCGCATCTTGAATCATGCCCACGCTGCCGCGATTTTAGTGACGAGAGCCAGGCCATTAGAGAGCTTGTGTCGTCCTCTTTGACGGTCGCTGAAGCCCCGCATGATTTCGAGTGGCGGTTGCGTGCGCGACTCGCCGCCGATAGAGGGTGCGAAAGCCGCCCCGGCCAGCGACCGGGCTACGCTCCCGGCGCACCGGCGATTGCGCTCGCCGCTTCGTTCGCTTTTATCATCGGCATCGCAGTTCTTCTCAAGCAAACGGGAACGGAGCGCTCTTTCACTGCGGGGCTTCCGGTCGCGATCTCAACAGGGAATGAGACGAACGTGATCGCAACATCTACGGGCCGCACTGTCAGGTTATCCGAAGTGATGGATACCTCAACCGGCGACAGCGACGGCAGAATCAACATGCCTAATGCTTTGGCGAACAGCCGGCATCGCGGCGCGCGCGCGTCCGGCCTAAAAAGCCCTAAAGGAAAGACGGAGATGGTCGCGTCGGCCGCCGCCGTATCCAATCGCCCGGTTCGCTCAAACGATTTCAGTAGCCGCGCTGCGCCCGTCGTCACACTCTATTCGGTGCCGTTGCGTGCCCCTTCGCCCTCCGTGAAAGTGTTGCTGGATGAAGGGCGGGGGACGATGCGAACCGTTAGCTTGCAGCCCGTGACGTTCGGGTCACAGGCGATTCTTGAGCGCCGTGCGGAAACAAGCGCCGATGAGATTTGGTAATTGATTTGTCCGGCATCAACCGGGAGGTTGATCAACTATCTTGCTTTTGAAAATTCTTAAAATCCATTTCCCTGTCATAGCGTTGTTGGTTCTCTTCGGCGCGCAGGGCTTGCACGCTCAACAGACGAGTCCGAAGCCTCCTCCTTTGCCCGTAGGTGTACCGCCGCGCGCCGCCGCGCCCGCGCCTGAAGCTGCTCGTCGCAGCACGCCGCCCCAGGTTTACACTGTCGTTCACCGGCTGAATGGAATCAAGCTGATGAGATGGCTGTATCGTTCCGGCGCGCCGGTGGCCGCTCTTGTAGAGTTTGATGATGAGAACCCGTCCCAGACGGAAATGCACACGAGCATCACGGCCGGGTTCGCGATGGGCGATGGATTTAGCATCGTCGCTTCACTGCCACAGGCCGAAGCGGAGGTCGAAACCCCCGTAGCAGCCGTTGTGCCGACGACGCCGGGAGAGAAGAGAACTGAACCTGTAATCACGCCATCAGCTCAGTTCGCTGATTTGACGGTGATGCGGGGCGACGGCTTTCAGTTTACTGCCAACTACGTCGGTCTTGACGGTTTGACGGGCCTCTCTCTTTTGCGCATTGAAGGTCTTGAGCTTCCGTCCATTCCAGACGCTCTCGAAGAGAAATTGTCTATCGGACAGCGTGTGCGTCTTTATGCTCCTGAGCCTTCGGGCTCCAATGTGACGGGTAATCTTTTTCTGCGGATGGGCGAAATTGAGGGGCGGTTGATGAGCATTGCGCGCTCGTCTTCGGGCAGGATTGCGCACCTTACGGTTCGCGCCTCTAATCTTTCCCCCGCGATCAATGGCGGCGTGGCGCTTAACGAAGCTGGCGAGACTGTCGGAATCGTCGAAGCCAGTAGCGCCACTGAAGCGCGCATTTTACCCGCGCAGATTGTCAGACGCGCCGCCGCGCGTGTGCTGTCGCGGCGTGCGAGCGTTCCGCGACCCCTTTTGGGAGTGCGCGGCAAGGCTGTCACGGCTGCCTCTCTCTTTCAATTTACTTCGAGCGGATGGTCGCAGGCAGAGGCCGTCGCTTTGATGGGCAGAGGGCAGGGG
>JBKKAL010000197.1:0-7725 GCA_046714695.1 Pyrinomonadaceae bacterium | reverse complement strand
GCAGGAGGAATGCGATGAGACTCGCGAGAAGAGCGTCCGTAGTGACGTTCATTATGTTAGTGTTGTGTGCCGCAGCCCTAGCTCAAACACAGAGGTCGGAGACCGATCCGCGGAACCAGGCCCCGACCGTTGGCACGGGTGGCCCTCCCGGAGGCCCCACCGGACTTTTCACCATTTATGACGGGTCAACTTTGCGCCGCGGCGAGTTCACCTTCTCGATTGCCTACTCCAACTTTGATCGTGATCCGGGCAATGTTGATATCACGGAAGTGCCCATCTCCTTTCAGGTGGGCATCAACGATCATTTGGAGTTATTCTTCAACACGGATGCGTACCGGGGCATCAGGGTCAACAATCCGTTGAACCTCTCCTCGTTTTACCTTCCGAACTCGCAGGTCATCTTCGGACCGGGACGCTTCGGCTCTGCGCCGGCCATCGTCCTTTCCCCCTCCGGGCCTAATGTGGGTACGTTGGCGGGAACGGCTCTTTTTCGTCCGCCGTTTTGTCCGGCCTGCGCTGCGGCCTTCCCGGCCGGCCCCGGCTTTAACACCTACTATCTGAGTGGACAGCCCTTTGTGCAGTTCCCGTTCGTCGGAGGCTCTGCCGGCAACTTCGGACAGGGACCGGGCGGCATCACGGGCGGAGTGGGCACCTTCTTTGGCTTTCCCGGCTTCAATGCCACCTTAGGGCCGCCCGTGGGCACGCCCAACAGCAGCCAGTTCGGGCCGGCCGATAACTTCCCCGGCATCGGTTCTGTGGTGGGAGGCATACTGCCCGGCGTTGTGCTGGCCACCACGACTTTCCCGTTCCCGGCTCCGGGCACGCCGCTGGCGCCTAATGGAGCGGTGCAGGGACAGTTGACGGTGCCTGCGACCTTTACGATCTCGCCGGCCTACTTGCCGGATGCGCCCTTTATCAACCGGCTCTACGGGCAGTCCAGCTTTTCCACCTTCACGGTGGGAGCCAAGTGGCTCTTAACGGATGTCAACAATCCATTAGGGTTTGCGTTGCTGGGCTTCTATCGCTTCTATGCGGATCATCCGGATGATCAGGGATCGTTCAACCAGTTGCAGCGGGGAGCGAGTCCCGGTGGAGACCTCGGAGACTTCGGTTTGGGCGCCGTGTTGTCGGGCAGGCTGTCGCGCTCAGCGAACCTGTCGGTCAACGGCACCTACATCCTGAACTCCAACCCGGAAGGATCGTTCCCGACGGGCAAGTTCATCCTGTTGGATCGTCCGGACGAGTTCCAGTTCGGCCTTGGCGTGGACTTTCCGATTAACAAGCACTTCCAGCCCATCGGAGAGTTTCGCGGGACTCGATATGTAGGCGGGCGCACGCCCAACGCATTTGAGAATAACCCGCTGGAGTTTCTGGCGGGCGTGAGGATCTTCCCCCGAAGATGGTGGGGCATGAGCTTCGCGTATCGGATGCATTTGACGCAGCAGGACCGAGACCTCTTTAATGACGCGAACTTCAACACGACGGTCAATAGCAGCACGGTGATCATCCCGCCGCGGCCTGGCTTTACGGCAGGCGGGACCTTCACGGTGCCGGCGCGAGCGGCGGCGGCGACAGCCGGAGGGTTCCCCAGAGGCTTCCAGGAATCGGAGAACCCGCACGGGTTCCTCTTCCAGTTCTGGATCGGACACCGCAATGCGCGAGCACCGGAGATCTTGCCGAACCAACCGCCGGTAGTGAACCTGTCGGCCAGTTCAGCGACCGTCACGAAGGCAGCCAACTGTCAACCAGGGTTTGGACCTAACCCGGCCTGCACGCCGACCTCGGATCAGATCCAGTTGACGGCCAATGCCTCTGACCCGGACGGCGATACGCTGCTCTATACGTACTCGACGACAGGCGGGCAGATCACAGGCGACGGGCCGAATGTGACGTGGAACTTGAGTGGAGTGACGCCGGGCACCTACACGGCGACGGTAGAAGTGGATGACGGATGCGGATGCGTGTCGTTCTCCTCGACGACCGTGACGGTCAACGAGTGTGATTGCGTGCCGTTGTGCCCGACGATCACGGTTGATTGCCCGACGCAGTTGGTGGAGTTGGGAACACCAGCGACGGTGACGGCCAATGTCTCTGGTGGGCCGCCCTCGATGAGTGTGACCTACAACTGGAGCGTCTCATCAGGCACGATCAGTGGTGGACAGGGAACGCCTTCGATCACGGTGGACACGACGGGAGCCGGAGGGCAGACGATCACGGCGACGGTCGAGATCGGCGGTCTGGCACCGGAATGCCAGCGGACAGCCTCATGCACCTTTACGGTGGGGCAGCCCTTGGTAGCGAGAAAGTTCGACGAGTACGGCGATATCAGGTTCAACGACGAGAAGGCGAGGTTGGATAACTTTGCCATCCAGTTGCAGAACGAGCCGGGCTCACAGGGCTACATCGTGGTGTACGCAGCGCGCACAGGGCCGGCCGGACAGGCGCAGGCCAGAGCGGATCGAGCGAAGGACTACCTGGTGAATACTCGCGGGATAGATGGGGCGAGGATCACGACCATAGATGGCGGATGTCGCGAAGACCTGGCGGTGGAACTGTGGATCGCACCACAGGGAGCACCGGCGGTGGTAGCGGACACGGCCGGGACGGTGCCGTGCGAGCCGAGGGCTTCGAGGCGGACGACGCGTCGGAGTCGCCGCGGTCGTGATGATGAATAACCACTGGTTAATCAGCTTGTCTCTCTCATAAAATAAGAGAGCGGGCAGTTTCCGAAGGCGGGCGATGTTGACATTAAAGCAACATCGCCCGCCCTCGCTTTGCGTAACAGTGTGGAATGGGATAGTTTGATACAACCGCTCTCATTGCACGCAGCATCTTATAGCGGCCTGCGTAGTCTTTGATTGATGATATGCACCTTGTATAACGCTTAATGCTCTCCCATAAATTCTGAGTAAAGAATCCCTTATGAAACAACTGAAGATTAATTTAATACCACGCTTGGTCTTACTTCTCGTCCTCTTGGCGCTCATCGCAGCAACTGCCTTCACGCGTCGCAGCGTTGTGGCATCGTCTCGTGATGAGGTGCCGGAGCCAACGCAGTATGCGATGGACTGGCGCATCACAGGCCCGACAGGGGGCGATGTGCGCGCTCTCGAAGTGGATCCGAGCGATCCGCAGCGGTTTTACTTTGGCACGCTTGATGGACAAATCTACACGTCCATAGATGGCGGCCAGCAGTGGCGCTTGCTCTTCAATTTCAATCGCCCCAAACTCGTGCTGGATCACATTATCGTTGACCCGCGGAACTCGAAAACGATCTATGCTGCGGGGCATCGTCACAAAGACCCCGGCGGCTTCTTTAAGTCGAACGACGGTGGGGTGACGTGGCGCGAATCAACTCAACTAAAAGGCGAAGCGGTGCATGCTTTGGAGCAATCGCCGTCGAACCCGGATGTTATCGTCGTTGGCACGAACCGGACTGTTTTTCGCTCGAACGATTCGGGCGAAAGCTGGGCACCGACCTCGCCGTTTGGCACTACGGCAGTCGAATCGCTGGCGATTGACCCGCGCACTACAGAAACCATCTATGCGGGCACGTGGTATCTACCATACAAATCAAGCGATGGCGGAAGAACGTGGAATATCATCAAGACGGGTATGATTGATGATTCTGATGTCTTTTCAGTGGACATTGATCCGCGTAATCCCGATCACGTTATCGCATCCGCTTGCAGCGGCATTTATGATACGCGCAACGGGGGCGCAAACTGGCGCAAGGTGCAGGGCATCCCATCGCAATCCAGGCGTACGCGGGCGATTCTGCAACATCCTTCGATTGCGGGAGTAGTCTTTGCGGGAACTACAGAGGGCTTCTGGCGCTCGACCAATGGTGGGGATTCATGGACGCTGACTACTTCAAAGCAGCTAGAGATTAACTCGATTGTGGTTCATCCGAAAAATCCGCAGAGCATCTACATCGGCACGAACAACTACGGTGTGATGATCTCAAACGACGGCGGAAAAAACTTCGCGCCGAGCAATGGCGGTTATAGCGGCCGCTTTGCCAATTCGATCCTGGCAGACCGCGAAAAAGCGGGCCGCATCTACGCGACTACGATCAATACGGCGACCGGCGGCGGCTTCTTCTTCGTTAGCAACGATGGGGGCATGACTTGGCAACCCTCTATGCGAAATATGCCGCCGCGCATGATCAGTTATTCGATCCTACAAGACGAGACTGACCCGAACATGATCTATCTGGGGACGAACTTAGGGATTTATCGTTCGCTTGACAGGGGCGCATCGTGGGCTCCTTTGAATACACCGAAGGTTGGCCCAACACCTAACCCTAAAGGCAAACGAGGGCGCGGCCGAGCAGCAGCAGGAGCAGCCGCACGGGGCAGCGCCGCTACCGCAACATCAAGGCGCGGCGATGATATGGTCAGACGAGCGCAGGAGGCGCTCAATGCCGCAGGCTTCACCGTTGGCACGCCTGATGGCAATGCGGGCACGCGAACCGTCAGCGCCCTGAGAAGCTTTCAGGCGGCGAAAGGCATTGATGTAACGGGCACGCTTGACGATGCGACGCTCGTCGCGCTCGGGCTGGCGGGAGGTGTGCAGGCAAGCACGGCTGCCGGTAAGATGCCGCAGCCTCCGATGTTCTTGAGCGATGCGATCAACGCGCTCGCGCCGAGTCGCGACGAGCGCAACGGACGACCCGGTATACTGGCCGCCACCAACGCCGGGCTGTTTCGTAGTTATGATCCGGCACAAGGATGGGAGCGATTGCCTTATTCAGGAACATTGGATTCGCGCACGCTTTGCGTCTCCACGAGCGCGCAGAATCCGCAAAGCATCTGGGTCGGCACGGCGCTTTCCGGCGTCCTCGTTTCCCGCGACTCCGGCGCAACGTGGCAGCAGGTCACGGGCATCCCGACTAGCGCTCCAATCAGTGCGATTGAGGAGGATCAAAATCGCCCCGGTTACATTTATGTGGGGACGAAGCAGACCTTCTTTTATACGCACGATGGTGGACAAAGCTGGACACGGCGCGGCGGCAATCTGCCTTACGGCGACTATGCAAGTATTCTCATTAACCCGCAGAACGGCGATGAGATTTTTGTCGGCAGTGCTTATGAGAATGGCGGCGGGCTCTATCGCTCTGTTGATGGTGGCGTCACCTGGCTGAGAGTTGATCCGCAGGATTCGCGTCTTCCCAGCCAGCGCATCTGGTCGCTTGCTTTCGACCCGCGCAGCTCCAATAGACTTTTCGTCGGCTCGCATTCCGCCGGAATCTATATCGCAGAGCGTGGTGTTGGCGCTGCATACGGCGGAGGTAATTAGCATTCATAAAGAGTGAAAGCGAGAGGCGAAAGGCGATCAACGGCAGGCCGTTAACATGGCCTGCCGGATCGCTTTTTGTCTTCTGCTTTTGCTTTCGATGTTCTGCGAGGATGCCACTTATCGCCTTGACACGCCGTCATTTTCGCGTGTACATTGCCGACCTACCCGGTCAAAAAAGCGGCCGGCGATAAGTCGGATCAAGCGGGTGATTAAGGGCGCGAGGGAAATCAAAACGTTTACAACAATTTTCCAACAATCAACTGCTCCCATCCTCACCTCAAGTTCTCCGATCCGACCAGAATCGCCACAAGCACTCAAAAGTAATGGCCGCTTGACCCTTGCTCGTAGTCTCAGTAGTGCGAGCCAGAGAGTGAGAGGGAACGGCCGGGTATGGCGCGATAAGCTCTAGAAACGCGCCGCCAAAAGTAATCTGACAGGAGTCTGCATGTCTACCGAAGAAACCAAGCCGAACGACGGCGAGGCCAACAACGATAACCAAACCCAGGCGGGCGACCAAGCGGCCGCACCATCCACGAATGCACCATCCGCGAATGAAGCGCGTCCTCCTATGCAAGGGTCGTCCGCATCTTCTGCTGCCGCTTCGGCCAGAACAAGCACGCCCGAATTAGATGAAGACGATGAACCGCCATCGGATTTTGGAGCGATGCTCGACCAGTTCGAGCAGGAGCAGGCGGCTTTTCAAGAAGGCGAAGTGGTGCGGGGCACGGTCATCGGCGTTACTGAGCGCGGCGTCGTCATTGATTTCGGATACAAGTCCGAAGGTATTGTCCCGCAAGCCGAGTTTATGGATAACGGCGAGATGACCGTTAAGCCCGGCGATGAAGTTGACGTCCTCGTCAAGAGCATGGAGACACACGAGGGGTACCCCGTGTTGTCGCGTGCCGACGCCGTTCGCATGAAGGCCTGGGACGAGCTTGAGAAGGCATACAGCGAAGGCACGCCGATAAAGGGCCGCATCACCGAGCGCATCAAGGGCGGCCTGCGTGTGGACATAGACGGCATCGCTGCTTTCCTGCCCGGCTCGCAAGTGGATACGCGCCCCGTGCGCAACCTCGATAGCCTTCGCAATCAGGAGATCGAAGCCAAGGTCATCAAGCTCAACCGCAAGCGATCCAACGTCGTCCTGTCGCGCAAGGCCGTGCTCGAAGAGCAGAACGAAGGCAAGAAGGGCGAGACGCTCAATCAGATCGAAGAGGACATCATCGTCGAGGGTCAGATCAAGAATCTGACAGACTATGGCGCGTTCGTTGACCTCGGCGGTATAGACGGACTTCTGCACGTCACGGACATGTCGTGGGGGCGGCTGCAAAATCCTGCCGAGATTTTCAAGGTCGGCGATTCAGTTCAGGTCAAGGTCTTAAAGTTTGACCGTGACCGCGAGCGCGTCTCCCTGGGTTACAAACAGCTTCTGCCCGACCCGTGGAGCAGCATCGAGGAGCGCTTTATCATCGGCAAGCGTATGACGGGCAAGGTTGCCAGCGTCACCGACTACGGTGCTTTCATAGAACTTGAGCCGGGCGTCGAGGGATTGGTTCACGTTTCCGAGATGAGCTGGTCCAAGCGCGTCAAGCATCCATCGAAGCTTGTCAATCCGGGCGATACTGTTGATGTCGAAGTGTTGAGCGTTGACCCGAAGGCGCGGCGCATCAGTTTGGGCATGAAGCAGATTCAGTCCAACCCGTGGCAAACCTTGAAGGATCGTTATCAGGTAGGCTCGCGCGTCCACGGTCGCGTGCGTAATCTGACGGACTTCGGCGCATTCATCGAAGTCGAGGACGGCGTTGACGGTCTCGTCCACGTTTCGGATATTTCCTGGTCAAAACGCATCAAGCATCCCGGCGAGGTCTTGAAAAAAGGCCAGGAGATTGATGCCGTCATCACCAGCATAGATACAGAGAATCGCCGCCTCTCGCTCTCGATCAAAGACCTTGAGCCCAATGCCTGGGAGCGTTTCGTCACTGCGCACAATCCAGGCGATGTCGTGCGCGGCAAGATCGCGCGCTTTGCCAACTTCGGTGCGTTCGTCGAACTCGACGATAATCTCGAAGGGTTGTGTCATATCTCGGAGTTGTCGGACGAGCGTGTTGAGAAACCGGAAGACGTGGTTCAACTGGGCCTTGAGATGGATTTCAAGATTCTAAGAATTGATCCCGAGTCGAAAAAGATCGGTCTTTCGGCGCGCGCCGTCGGTCGTGCTGATGAGCCCGTCATTGATACGAAGACCTATTCTTCAAATGCCGGCAGCGGGATGGCCAGCCTCGGCGAGCTGGCGGGTTTGATGAACCCACAGCCCCCACCGCCCACGGAAGACGAGAGCGAAGGCGAGAGCGAGGAATAGTCGCTCTCTGCGAATATTAACGTAGAGCGGTCGCGGTCGAAACCCAGAAGAGCCGGGCTTTCGAC
>JBKKAL010000196.1:0-5061 GCA_046714695.1 Pyrinomonadaceae bacterium | reverse complement strand
CTCCACGCGAAGCTTTTTCCTGAATATGATTGACAACCCAACACGTATCGCTCTCTCAGGCGCTTTGATGTGTTCCCTGTTTGAGACGTAACTGTAGTCCTTCAATCTGGTGCAGCGTCTCGCCGACGCCCTTCTCCGTGCCGATTAATTGCGCGAGCGTGATCTCCGACAGAGCCTTCTGCACGATCTCATGCAGATTCACGATCACCGAGCGGATGCCGCAATCACTTGTATGCACGCAAACATCCAGCACACCCGTATAGCTCTTGCAATGCCCCTGCACCTCGTCGTCGTCCAGCACCCTGATGATGTCGCTGAGGTGTATCTCCGAAGCCGGACGCGCCAGGTTATAACCGCCCTTCGTGCCTCTCAGGGACTGTACCAGCCCCGCCTTGTTCAAAATCCAGAGCAGCTTACCGGCATTCGCCACAGAGATGCCTTCACGCTCCGCTATCTGTGAGAGCGTCAGAGATTCGCCCTTCTGGGACGCCAGCGCCAGTTGCAACAAGCAACGCAGTCCGTACTCTTCCTGTGCCGAAACCTTCATCGCAAACACTCCTGGCAAATCCACCCTGTCATCCGATGCACGGCCATTATAACATACCTTACTTTAATTTCAAGTTTAATTAAGTGGTTCAGAATAGGAGAGATAGGACTTTGCCGCCAAAGTAGAAAAGGTAAGAGCTTTATAGTCAAGTGAGGATTCTGACCATAAAGTCGGTCGGGATGCTTTAGTGCAAAAGCAGGCTAGAGATTAGAGTTACTAAACAGACAAAAGAGACGAACAGGCAAAGCCCCCCGAAGATACGCACAAAGAGAGAGTATTCTTCGGGGTCCTTAATATATCGCGTCACGCGCCCATCATACTGCTTTATCTTGTGAGGCCATATTATGAGAACAAGACCAACGATAAGAGGTATTACCGTAGCCAGGATAAGACCCGTAATATTTGTTCTCATCAATATTGACTCTGAAAGTCAAGCGCCATGCCAAGTTCGTTCATAGATTGATTAACACAGCACAGGTCATGAGCAAGGATTTTGCACAGCGCATCGTTAAAGCCTGAGCCCCAATTGTCACCATAAGCGGAGCCCAAAAAGGCGTCGCGAAGAATTCTTTTCTCTTCGCGACGCTTTGTGTTTCCCCGCGTTTATCGGTTCCGGCGCGATTAAACGCCTGTCAAGTTTTCTACAGGGTAAAGTTGAAATTGATGAAACCGATAACGCGCACGGGTTGTCCGTCTACAATTGTCGGCTTGAATTTCCATCTGCGGGCGGCGTCCACGGCTGCCTGTCGTAAAAGTTGCGGCCCGTCTGTACGAGGAACCGCCGCCACTACGCCCTTTTCATCCACCTCCAGATAAACGGTCACGACGCCCGTCACATGCGCAGTCTTTGCCGTAGCGGGATAAGTCGGAGAAATCTTCTGCGTCGCCAATTCGACCAGCGAGCCGACGTTCCTCAAACGCGTTTCCTGCGACGCGACTGTGCCCTGGGCACTACTACTACTACTGCCGTGCGCGTCGCTCTGCCGCGATGCTGGAGGAGGAGACGTAGATGCGGGACGCGATTCAGCAGATGTCGGGTTGGCCGTACGCTGAGCGGGTTTTGTAGTTGTCGTCGAGGAAGGGGCTGTCGTGTTTGTGCTGTTTGCGGCGGTGTTGGTTGCCGGGGCATTGTTGGCCGACGAAGCAGGAATTGCAATCTTGCTGGCGGATGCAATATGCGTTTCCGTGGCAGCCAGACTTTCGCGCGCTTTGGCAATCTCTCGCTGCCATTGCAGGCGCTCCGGCTCGTTGCGCGCAAGAGTGGTGCGTACGCCCGCGGCATCTTCGAACAAGGCGGCGGCATCAGGACGCTTCGCGCCTTCGTTGACGATCTCTTTGGCCTGCTCGACGACTAGTTCGAGCAGCAAACGCAACTTGTCCAGATCATTAACGGCTTCGGACGGAAGCCCAGTGTCGGTGACGTTGATGCCGAATGAGCGGTAACGTTCCATGTGCGCGCGTGCGCTGTTGATGGTTTGTCCGGCCAGCGCGAAATATGATCTGATCGAGCTTTCCTTTTGTGCGGAACGCGCCTGGAAAGTATCTGTCAGCAGCGTGTTCGCCTTGATATAGTTGGCCTCTTCGAGATAGATATTCATGAGCATGATGCGGGCGACATCGCGCATCGCATCATCGGTTGTCGAAGTGATGATCGAGTCAAGCTCGGTGGTTGCCGCCGCCAGATTGTGAGACGCGGCCAACGCGCGCGCGCGCATTACGCGCTGCATCGCAGCGTCCGCATCCGTTGGAGTTTGGGCGTAGATGCCCGGCGCGGTGAAAACAATAAGACTTAAGATCAAAAACCATCTGCCGCTCTGCCCGGCGGCATATCCCAGACGATTATCCTTCACTACTTTTCTTGCTCCATAAAGGCGGCAAGCGAGCTTGATGCTCGCTTGCTTGTAAATCTCTATCCTATTCAGACTACCGGTTATTATGGCCTCTCCAGTGATCATGAGCAAGTCCAGCGGGGGCTATTCCTCAGGGCGCGTCTCAGGCTGAGGGGCCAGGCTTTTATTAATTCGCTCGCGGAACACGCGCGCTCGCGCCTTTATCTCTTCTTCGTTGAGGGTCAGAAGCTTTCGATCACGCATCAGGACACGCCCCTCGACCAGAACGGTGCGCACATCGTCGGCCTTGGTCGCATAGACCAGATGCGAATAGATATTGTAAAGGGGCGTTTGATTCAGGTCGTCCCGGTCAACGATCACGATGTCGGCTCGCTTGCCCGCTTCCAGAGAGCCTATCTCGCGCTCCATGTGCAGGGCGCGCGCTCCGCGCAGGGTCGCCAGCTCAAAGGCCTCCTGAGCTGAAACGACCTTCGGGTCGCCGCTAAAGACCTTGTGCAGCTTAGCGGCCGTGTCCATCTCCTCCCACATATTCAAATCATTGTTGGAGGCAGCCCCGTCTGTGCCCAGACCCAGATTGAGATCGGCTTTGAGCATTTGCGGGACGGGCGCGACTCCTGAAGCGAGCTTCATATTCGACTGCGGATTATGAACAACGCCGACGCCCAGACGCTTGAGCAGCGCGATCTCTTCCGGACTGGGAAAGACTACGTGAGCGGCTACCGTGCGATTATTCAGAAAGCCTATGCGCGCCAGATAATCTACGGGACGAGCCCCCTTGCTTTTCAGGAGGTCATTAACTTCCTTCTGTGTCTCGGAGACGTGAATGATCAGTGGAGCGCCCGTCTTGTCGGAGAGCGCGCGCCACGCCTTGAGATGCTCTTCGGAGACAGTATACGGCGCGTGCGGCGCGATGGCCGGAGTAATCAGCGCATTGCCCTTCCAACGGTTGACGAAGTTTTCGGTGTAGCGAAGCGCCTCCTCGAACGTCTTGTTATCGGCGACGGGAAAATCTATTACGGTCTCGCCAAGCAGGCCGCGCACACCGGCGCGCGAGGTTTCCTCCGCGATAGCACTCTCGAAGTAATACATATCGCAGTAGGTCGTCGTTCCGCCGCGAATCATCTCGGCGAGGCCGAGCTGCGTCCCCGTACGAACGAAATCCTCTGTGACGTTCTTGGCCTCCGCCGGAAAGATATATTTCGTCAGCCACTCGTTGAGGTCAAGATCATCTGCGAGCCCGCGAAACAGCGTCATCGGTATGTGCGTATGACCGTTGATAAGGCCGGGGATAACCAGCTTCCCCGTCGCATCCAGATTTTCGCGCGCCGTGTATTTACTTTGAATGTCGGCGCGCGTGCCGACGGCCACGATACGCCCTCCCCGGACGGCAATCGCCCCGTCTTCGATGACGCGCCGCGCGCCGTCCATCGTGACGACGGTTCCGCCACGCACCAGCAGATCAACGCGCTCCGCAGGGGTTTCCGTAAGTGCTGTTAAAGGTGTGGAGAGAGATGCCATAAGAATCAAGATAACGGTCAGTCGCAGAAGTTTTGACATTTTTTGAAGACCTTTGGATATATTTTCTATTTCGGTCTGCCGGGTAAATAGTAAAAGCGCACGACGAGTAGCCCGCAGAGCGCCGCCACGCTAAGTAATAACTCAAGCGCGGTAATGCTGGGACTGACGATCTTGCGCGCGACAACGAAAATGATGACTTCGACGGCGGCACTGGTACGATGAAAAAGAAACAACAGGCCGAGTTCAGCCGCGATGGCGACCAGTAATACATTCTCGATGATTTGTTGCAGGACTTTGTATTCGTCAGAGGGTTGAAACAGCTTCGGGAAATCGCGCACCACCGTATCAAACGCTCCGACGATGGCGGCAAGGAGAATCACCAGCGCGAGGACGGAGAGGAATATGTGAATTGCATTTCCGAGATAACGATTGAGGAGACGTTCGAGCGCCGTCTCTTCACCAGCGCCCGTTTTCTCTCCTTTATCTTCGCTCAGGGGGACGTTCATTTTCTCCTGCTGGCCTCTTTGAGAAACCTTACGTCAAAAGCTCTCGGTAAGAGTTCGCGCATGTTTATGATTTCCTGCTCGCCGCGCAGGTTGGCGAGAACAATCGTCGCATCGCGGGCAAACTCCCAGATGATTTGACGACAAGTGCCGCAGGGCGGCGTGAGCGTCTCCGTATCGGCGACGATGGCGAGGCGCTTAAAATGTCTTTCGCCCTCTGACAATGCTTTCCAGATAGCGACGCGTTCGGCGCAGACAGTCAGGCCGTAACTCGCGCTCTCGATATTGCAGCCCGTATAGACCTTGCCGTCTTCTGTCTCTACCGCCGCGCCGACATAAAAATTCGAGAACGGAGCGAGGGAGCGTTCCCGCGCTCCTTTCGCTATAGCAATGATGTCTTCCATCCCACTTTCACTCACGCTTGTTCTCCACTCATGCTCAAAGCGCTCGACAGGCGCTCGCGAATCTTTCCGCTGATTAGATCAATGCTCACCAGATTGTGTCCACCTTCGGGAATAATAACGTCCGCGTATCTCTTCGACGGCTCGACGAACTGCATATGCATCGGCCTGACGGTCTTCAGATATTGCTCTATGACGGAATCAATCGTGCGCCCGCGCTCGGCGATGTCCCGCCTGAGACG
>JBKKAL010000195.1:0-3240 GCA_046714695.1 Pyrinomonadaceae bacterium | reverse complement strand
TCTATGTCACAGAAAATGGATAGAATGTTCATGAAGAGAACTCCTTGTGGCAGCAGGATGTCGTTTTGGTCAACCACATCTTACCGCTTGGGGTTCTCTTTTCAATTTCTTACGTCGAACTCACGTTATTTATAAGTACATAGTAGACAAGCAACAAAGAAAAGAAGAAGGATAGATGTTTGTTAAGCATCTACCCCTCCTCTCTACTTACTCTATCGCTTTCTTTACTGCCCGAAGCGGTGGCGATACTCCTGCGACTCGACGAACCCTCTGATCATCTCTCTGTAGATGTCCTGATAGGTTCTGTTCGATGGTGGGTTGTCCATCTTGTTTATCCAATCTAGGTACAGTGCGTCGGGATCGCGTCTCAAATAGGCGAAGTATCCCACTACTACAAACGCCTTGTTGAAGAACTTCTGGCTCACCTCCGGCCCTTCCACTATCGCCCGCAGCACATCCCACCGTTGCCTGATGCTATTGGCCAACTCCGAGGCCAACTGCTGACGGTTCCCCAGTGTCACGCCTGCCGTCTGGGAGAGAGCATCCACGTAAGCTTGTGAACGTGTCGCCGAGTCGTACTGGTCGTAGAGCGCCTTGAACTCCGCCCTCTGCGAGAAGTCTAAAGCGAACTGCTGCTTGCGTTGCTCCAACTCGGCGTCTGTCAGAAATCCTGTGACAAGTCTGAGGTCTCTTTGATATTCATCATAGGTGGGCTTTCTGCCCAATCCCACTTCGTAGAAGCGATAGATGTAGTAGCCTCTATCGAAGTATTCGGGAGAGCGGAAGAAGCTGCTGCTGACATGGATGAAATCACAACTCTGGTCTCCCGGCGGACAGTCGTTGATAATTTTAAGCCAGTCGGCCAGACCCTGCGGCTCAGGCTCGCGATTGAGGAAGTCCAGATAATGCTCGCGGACGAAGAAAGTGTGATTGTCTATCGGGTTAGGCGCTCCCGCAGCGTTGTCGTTGTCCTGAATCGTTAGTGTTGCTGAAGAGACCGCATCCAGAGAGCCTCCCAGTGGGCCGCTCAATGTCAGGGTCAGCGTCTCAGGCCCCTCGACATAGACATCGTCAACGAGGGGAATATCGAAGGTGCGAGATGTTTGCCCGGCAGCGAAGTTCAGTGTGCCTGCGACAGAGATGTAGTCGCATCTGGCCGAAGCATTGGCCGTAAAGACATTGCAGTCTGTCAGGCCGGATGCGTCACCCGTCATGTAACGCACGGAGGCGATACCCGAAGTGTCGCCCGAGCGACTAACAGTGATCCGTGAGTGTCCAACTCCTTCACCAGCCGAGGAATTGACGGCGGTGAAATGGAAAACAGTGCCCTGGACAATAATATTGATAGTGTCTGTGTCCGAGAGGGCTCCACCGGTGCCGGTGTTGCCTTGATCGTTGGTCGTGATCTGGAAAGAGGCCGCGCCGACGAAGCCCGGAGTCGGTGTAAACGTCAGACCGGCCAAAGCACTGTTGATGGCTGAGAGCGTGCCTGTAAAGGTCATCGTTGTGTCAGACGTACCGTCACCCGCAGTGAAGGTCAGGCCCGTGGTTGTGAAGAGCGAAAGAGTGCCGTTCGTAGCCGTGAGCGTGACCTGCAAAGGGCTACTGCCCGCGTCAATGTCTGCGACCGAGATCGTATTGCCTGAAGCAGAAGAGAAGACCAGTGTCGTATTAATGTGGGCCGTCTGAGCGCCCGGCACGCTTTGCACAGGAGCATCGTTAGCTGCTGCGACATTGATCGTAAAGGTCTGGGCTGTGGAAGTATCAACCCCGCCATTAAGTGTCCCTCCATTATCCTGTAACTGCACTGTGACGGTAGCCGCGCCGTTGGCGTTAGAGGCAGGCGTAAAGGTAAGCGTGCCTGTCGGGCTAATAGCAGGCTGCACGACGAAGAGCGAGCTGTTGTTATTGGCAACTATGAATGAAAGGATCTGTAGCGACTCGGCCGCAGGGCCAGCACCAATATTAGTGGCCCAGCCCGGGAGTGATAGTGCGCCGGTATCTTCGTTGACCGATTGATCCGGCCCTTTTTGGAAGGACGGCGCATCGTTAACGTCAGAGACCGACACGTCGAAGCGACGCCTGATTTTATCGGCTCCCCCATTAAACGTGCCCCCATTATCCATGACCGTGACCGTAATGGTCGCCGAGCCACTGGCATTGGCTGCCGGAGTAAATGAGAGCGTGCCGTTGCTGGCAGGAGAAGCGTAAGTGATGGTCGGATTGGGAATCAGACCGGTGTTGCTCGAAGTGGCCGTGACGGTCAGACTCTGACTCGCTTCGTTGCCAGGCCCCGCGGTGATACCGCTAAGATTAATGGTCTGAAGACCGGCATCTTCAGGAATATCCACAGGATCGCCGATCACATTGAGCGTCGGCGCGTCGTTGACGGGCGTTACGTTAACAGTGAAGGTGCGAACAAAAACATCCACACCGCCGCCGACAGTCCCGCCACTATCCTGCACCGTGACGGTGATCAGAGCAGACCCGGACAGACCGGCCACAGGCGTGTAGATCAAAGAGCCTGTTCCATCGGGCGACGTATAGCTGACTGTCGGATTGGGAATCAGACCGGTGTTGCTCGAAGTGGCCGTGATGGTCAGGGCCTGAGACTCACCGCCGCCGGCGGTGATGCCCGTGAGATTGATATTCTGAGCAGAGGCGTCTTCGCTGATCGAGAGATTCGCCAACGCATTCAGAGTAGGCGGTAAATTTAAAGAAGGTGACGGCGAGGGGCTCGGCGACGGCGAAGGATCGGGAGAGGGCGAAGGGCTCGGTGATGGCGAAGGACTGGGAGACGGTGAAGGGCTGGGCGATGGTGTGGGTGTCGGGGTTGGTGTCGGCGACGGGGATGGCGTAGCTGCTTCGAGGAGCCGTGCCAGAGCAAGGCGGACAAAGCCAGTAATCGTATCAAATTCGCCGCCGATCAATATGTTGTTGTCCGGCTGAATCAAAATCGCATTGACACGGGCATGGCCGCCCGTGATTACTGCCGTGAGCGGATAACTGTCGTCCAGACTGCCGTTCGTGTTGAGCCGGAAGACGCGGTTGAACGCCTGACCGCCGACTTGATAGACGCCTCCGGCGACAACTTTACCATCCGGTTGCAGAGCGAGCGCGCCGACGCCCTCGTTGAGTGAGTGTGTGTTGGGAACGACCGGATTAAAAGATGTGTCCAGGCTGCCGTCCGTGTTGAGTCGCGCCATCCGGTCGCGCGGCGTGCCGTTGTAGCTGGAGAAA
>JBKKAL010000194.1:0-2610 GCA_046714695.1 Pyrinomonadaceae bacterium | reverse complement strand
CGCTCGGCGACGAAGACCTGTCCCAGTTGCTGCTTGACCTTCTGAAGATGTTCAGGGGGTATCGGCTGGCCTGCCATCGCGGGATTCTTAGCCAGTACATCCTTGATGAACTGGTCGAATTTCTCCTGCTGGCCGGGCTCTTTAAAATAATCTTCGACCTCCTTATCTGAAACGAGCGTCGTGGGCGGAGTGCCAGGCGATTTTTTCTGCTGCTCATCCAGATAATTCTGGGCAATGACGACGGCACGGGTCAGCTCTAGCTGACGCTTAATGTCAGGGCGATCAGCGATGCCAGCCGCCCTTGCCTCTTCGGCGAGAGCGAGCATTTGTCTGATCTGCTTGGCAAGGTCTTTGCGCGCCTCTTCGCTCGAAGCGAACTGCATCTGGGCCTGTGGCGGCAAACCTTTGACGATAAGCGCCATGTCATCTGATGTCAGATTGACCGCTCCGGCGCGCCGGGCCTGCACCTGCCACACGATCAGCCCCGCGGCAAAGAGAAACGCCATCCCGGCAGCAATCCATGCTTTTACAGTTGAAGTCAAAATAGTATGTCCTTTCAATGCTGGCTGGCCTGTGTGTGCTCGACCAGTTCGAGCAGCACACCATTTGCCGATGATGGATGAATAAATGCGACCAGACAACCGCCCGCGCCCACTCGCGGCACTTCGTCAATCAGGCGCAACCCCTGCTTTTTAAGGCGCGCCAATGTCGCGCGAATATCGTCAACGCGCACGGCGATATGATGAATCCCTGCTCCGCGCTTCTCTAAAAACTTAGCAATCGGCGAAGCCTCGCTCGTCGGCTCAAGCAGCTCGACGCGCGTCTCGCCGATGGGCAACATAGCAATACGCACGCCCTGCTCCGCGACCTCCTCTGTCGCGACCACGTCCAATTCCAGAGCGTCGCGCCAGAAACCGATGGCATCATCAAGCGAGCGCGTCGCAATTCCTATGTGCTCAATTTTCATCTTCTTAAACGATAACCGTACTCAGTGCTTACCATTGCGCCCTTCGTTAATAATATTTATCAAGGCGTCTAATCTTTGATCAGAATGCGCCTGCGCCGCCGCCAACTCGTTCATACTTCCGGCGAGATTCGTCAGGGCCGACTCCGTACGAATCTGGGCATCGGCTAACGCAGACATTTTCTCATCAAGACTGTTTACGCTCTCATAGCTTCTGTCCATGCGTGCGTCAAAATTAGCCGCCAGTTGAGTGAGCATGTCCAGACGTTGCTCTGCTTTAGACACTAACTGAGCGAGCGCATCCAAACGTTGCTCTCCTACGTTCAGCCGTTGATCTGCTTTAATCGCCAGTTGAGTGAGCACGTCTAAGCGTTGTTCTCCTACGTTCAGCCGTTGCTTTGCTAAATCCAGTTGTTGCTCTGCTACATCTAATCGTTTTTCTCCGACATCCAGGCGTTGCTCCCCGACATCTTGGCGTTGCTCCGCTTTAGCCGCCAACTCTGAGAGAGTCGCAAGGGCATTTTCCAGTCGCAGAAATCTTTCGTCAGCGGTCATGGCTTACAGTCTTTCCTATCGCTGCCCTTTGGTGGATGTCAGGGTCGGGCTAAAGGAATTTAGAATTTCATCAACTGCCGAATATGGATCACGCCGTTTGTCGGCCACTTCTGCGGCCAGCGCATCAAGTCTTTCTGATGCCGAATCGGCGCTGAGGGTTCGCGCCAGAAGCCTTTCGCGTAAGAGTTCCAGGATACGCCAGCGCGCGATTGACTCGCGTCGCGAGGCGCTGGTTTCCGTCTTGCGCTGAAACTCGTGGTAGCTTTCAATGGCCGCCGCCAGATCACCAATCCCCTTACTCTCGGTCGCCACGGTCTTGACGATGGGCGGATACCAATCATCCGGGCGTGCCGCCAGCGATAGCAGCGCCTCCAACTCCTTTTCCGTTCGCAGAACACCCTCGCGGTCGGCTTTATTGATGACAAAGATGTCGCCGATCTCCATAATACCGGCCTTGATCGCCTGTATGTCGTCGCCCATTCCGGGCACGAGAACGACCACAGAGACATCCGCAGTTTTGACGATCTCCACTTCATCCTGTCCTACACCGACCGTTTCGACGATGATCTTACCGAAGCCCGCTGCGTCCAGAATAGCGACCGCATCAACAGTGGCGCGTGCCAGTCCGCCGAGGTTTCCGCGCGTCGCCATCGAACGAATAAAGACGCCCTTATCGAGGCCGAGGGTTTGCATGCGAATGCGGTCGCCGAGAATCGCGCCCCCGGAAAAGGGGCTCGATGGATCAACGCAGATGATTCCGACACGCTCGCCGCGTTGCCTGTAGAGAAGCGCCAGCTTATCCACGAGCGAGGATTTCCCTGCACCCGGCGAACCCGTTATGCCGACAATGAGCCCGCGCCCCGTGCGCGGAAACACGGCCTTCATTAACTCCGCAGCATCCCGCGCGCCGTCTTCGACCTTCGAGATCGCGCGCGCCACCGCCCGCGTGTCACCCGCTAACAGACGTTCGATTAACGTGGAACTTTCCATAAAGCAGTGGCAAGTGACCAGTGGCAAGTGACGGGGCGGCAACAAGCGTTAATCGGGCTGTGACTCGTCACTTGGCACGTGTGACGGGTTTTATAATTTGT
>JBKKAL010000193.1:0-21136 GCA_046714695.1 Pyrinomonadaceae bacterium | reverse complement strand
GTAACCGCGCCTGGTGCGCACCTTCATGCCGTCGCGCCCATTCGCGAGCTTGACCTCGACGCGACGGTAACTGCCATCGTAACGATCATTCGTCGGCTTGTAGGTGACGATATATTGCGCGCGCAGCTCCTTTGAGATTTTGGTGAAAGAGCGTTCGAGCGCGAGCACGTCGCCGGTGAAAAAGGCCGTGCCCCCTGTTTCCGCTGAAAGCTTCTCAAGTGTGCTGTCGCCGCGATCCGATACCTGTCCGGCCTCGACGCCGGGAACCGCGCCGGAGAATCCGGCTTTGGTCGAAATGGCGAAAATGGTCGTCTCTGTGCGTTGCGCGATGTCTATCGCGTCGTTGAGCGTGGCGCGGCTGTAGGTATCATCGCCATCGGTGATGATAACGAGGACGCGGCGACCCGGCGCGTTGCGCATCTTCTCATCACAGAACTGCCAGATAGCATCGTAGAGCGATGTCTGGTTGCCGGGCTTCTTGACGCCGTCAACGGCACGGTCGAGCAGATCAAGCTTGTCCGTGAAATCCTGTCTGAGTGTAATCTCGTGATCGAATGTTGCGAACGCCACCTTATCTTTACGCAGGCGTGTCACTGTATAGATAAAATTTTTCGCCGACTCCCGCGAAAATTTCAACTTACCGGCAGTTGATGGCGAGGTATCCATCAGGACGCCGACATAGACCGGAAAACTCTCGCTCTCGTCGGAGAACGTTTCTATCTGCTGCGGCTTCTTGTCTTCCATCACAAGAAAATCGTTGACCCGCAGGCCGGAGACGAATTGGCCCTTCTTATCGAGCACGGTGATCGGCAGGCGCACGCGGCGAATAAAAGTAGTGACGACTTCGCCTCCCTGATCCTGGGGGCGTGCCGGTGATGTTTGCGGGGCGGGTTGCTGCGGCTTCGGCTGCGCATACACGCTCGCCCCCGAAGCCAGCACACAAAGGCCAAGGGCGACGAAAGCCGGAAAAAAAAGGTACGCTCTTTTCATAAAAATCTATGCATAGCAGGAGATTACGAGTACGTTGTTCTCTGACAACGCCTTATGATGCCCTCAAAGGGAAAAGTCGTTGCCCTCAATCAAGTCGTACTTGAGAGCCATAGTATAGCAATCAGCATTTAAAAGCGCATAACCCGCTGCCTTCGGATGAGATCACATCGCGATTGGTGCTGCTCTAAAAACGAGAAAGGGCGGGCTGCTCTGCGCGCTTTGCCCTTTCTCGTTTGATTCTCGCCTTGAAGCCCCGGCTAGCTTTCCGGCGACAACACGAGACGAAAAAACAGCGCGCCTCTTAAGGCTGCTGTCGTCAGGTTATTTAGCTGATCTACGACCCGAATGGTACAATGACGGGACGATCTAGAAAGTTAGTCTTGAAGGCCGCTCTCCTACAAGTTTTGCAGATAGCTTTTTCGTTTTGTGTCTTGGCCGATGGAACAGTCCCTCGTGTATCCATCCTGAGATAAAAAACTGTGACACCCCGGCTCGTCTCTCATTATCGAATCGTCGAGACGCTCGGCAAGGGCGGAATGGGTGAGGTCTATCTGGCCGAGGACACACGCCATCATGATCGCAAGGTGGCGCTCAAACTGCTTCCTCCCGATGTGACGAAAGACGAGACGCGGCTGCGCCGTTTTCGTCAGGAGGCACGCGCCATCCTCGCCCTCAATCATCCGAATATTCTCACCATCTACGAGATCGGAGAGGAGGAGGCAAACTATTTCATCGCCACCGAATTTATAGACGGGGTGACGCTCAGAACACATCTGGCGCGAAACCATTTGGGGATTGAGAAGGCGCTCGATGTCGCCATTCAGATCGCGGCAGCGCTGGATGCGGCGCACATGGCAGGGATCGTGCATCGCGACATCAAGCCTGAGAACATCATGCTCAGGCCCGACGGCTACGTCAAAGTTCTGGACTTCGGCCTCGCCAAGCTTACCGAGAAGACGACTGACCGGGACGCCCTCAACGATCCGGAGGCCAACACGGTTCCCCTGAGCGAAACCGATCCCGGAGCTGTCATCGGCACGACAGGTTATATGTCGCCGGAGCAGGCGCGCGGGCTCTCCATTGATGCGCGCACGGACATCTTCAGCTTCGGCGTGGTGCTTTACGAGATGGTCGCCGGGCGCGCTCCCTTCGGCGGCGAAACCAAAAACGACATCATCGTCTCGCTTCTCAATCGCGAGCCGCCGCCGCTGGCACGCTTCGCGCCCAGTGCTGTGCCGGAGTTGCAAAGGATAGTGACGAAGGCTCTGGCGAAGGATAAGGAGGAGCGCTACCAGACGGTTAAAGACCTGCTGATTGACCTGCGCGGTCTGAAGAGAGAACTGGAATTCGAGGCACGGCTGGAGCGTTCCGCCGATCCGGGATTCAGCAGCGAGGGAAATCAAGCGGGACACAGCGGGCAATCTATATATGCGAGTGGCATGGGCCGTGCCACACGCACCGGCGAGATTGAAGCCGCACGCGCGACGACCGGCGCAAACTCCTTCGTCGAGAAGATCAATCGCCACCGTCTGACTTCGCTCTTAACAATCATCATCCTCATCGTGGGGGTCGCCCTGGGCGGCTTCTATTTCGCCCGCAGTATGAAGACGATCAACTCCGTCGCCGTTCTCCCTTTCGTCAATGGCAGTCAAAATCCGAACGCTGAATATCTCTCCGACGGGCTGACGGAGAGCATCATCAGCAGTCTTTCACAGTTGCCCAATCTGAAGGTGATGTCCAGGAGCGCCGTCTTTCGTTACAAGGGACAGAATGTTGACCCGCAGGAGATCGGGCGCAGGCTCGGCGTCGGCGCGGTGCTCACCGGCACTGTGGATCAGATCGGCGATAGCCTCGTCATCAAGACCGAATTGATAGATGTATCCGACGGCTCGCAGCTCTGGGGCGAGCAGTACAACCGGAAAATCTCCGACCTCATCACGGTTCAGCAGGAGATCTCATGGAAAATCTCCAAGAAGCTTCGGCTGCGCCTCACGGGCGAGGAAGAGAAGCGCATGACGAAGCATTACACGGAGAATACAGAGGCTTACCAGCTTTATCTGAAGGGACGCTATTTCTGGAACAAGCGGGACAAGGAAAGCCTTAACAACGGCATCAAGTCATTCGAGGAGGCGATCAAGATAGACCCTGGCTACGCGCTCGCCTATTCCGGGATGGCTGACTCTTACGCTCTGCTGGCGGACATCGGAGCGGTTGCGCCACTCGATGCGATGCCGCGCGCCAAAGCCGCCGCCGAGCGTGCCATCGAGCTGGACAACGAACTTGCCGAGGGCTATACCTCTTCGGGCTTCGTCAAGCTCGCTTACGATTGGAACTGGCCCGCCGCCGAGCGTGATTTCAAACGCGCCATTGAGCTAAACCCGAACTACGCGACGGCGCATCAATGGTATGCCTCTTATCTTTTACAGATGGGCCGCTTTGATGATGCCACGGAAGAGATCAAACGAGCCCAGCAGCTCGACCCGCTCTCGCTCATCATCAACGCGAATAAAGGCTACTATCTTTATTTCGCGCGCCAGTATGACGCGGCCATCGAGCAATACCGGAAGACGCTTGAGATAAATCCCGGCTTCGGCGTCGGGCGCTTTTACCTGGCTGAGGCTTACGTGCAGAAAAAGATGTACGCGGAGGCCATCGCGGAGTTTCAAAAGATAATCAGCTCGCCCGCCGACGATCTAAAGACGGCCGCCGCGCTTGGATACGCTTACGCCCAGTCGGGAAGACGCGAAGAGGCGCAGAAGATTCTCAATGAGATGATGGAGCTATCAAAAAACCGTTATGTCTCGCCGCTTTACATAGCGACCGTTCACACGGGTTTGGGAGATCAAGATCAGGCTATTGAATGGCTCTATAAAGCTTATGATGCAAGGCATCCGGGACTCGTGCTGATCAAAGTAGACCCCATGTTCGACAGCCTGCGAGCGGATGCTCGCTTCCAGGAACTCCTCAAGCGCTTCGACCGTTAAGTTTCCGGTCGAGGGTCTGAAACGTTGGAAACTCACCACCGCAGAGACCGCAGGACACGGAGTAAGCACCGCCGGATTGAGCTGTTTTCACTCTGTGCATCCTCTGTGCTCTCTGTGCTGAACTCTTCCGTACTATATGCTCAATTAAATTTTCTTAACTCTCCAGTTCAACCAGAAGACCTGCGAGCGCGGGCGGCAACGGCGCGTTGAAGCGCATCGCCTCACCTGTGCGTGGATGGCGAAAGCCCAGTTGCTCGGCGTGAAGAAACTGGCGACCCAGGGCGTTGATGCGCGCGCGCAGACGAACATCCGGCACAGTCTTGTCGCGGCCTCCGCTGTATAACGAATCGCCAACGACCGGATGCTTGAGCCATTCCAGATGTACTCTGATCTGGTGCGTCCGGCCCGTCTTGATCTCTACGTCGAGCAGCGTGAATCTGTCATAGCTGCGGCGCACGCGGTAGAGCGAAAGCGCCGGCCGTCCGCCGCTTACGACCGCCATGCGCGTCCGGTTACGCGGGTCGCGCGCGATTGCTCCGTCAATACGCCCGCTATCCTGAAGGATGCGACCGTGCGCAAGCGCGACGTAGGACTTGAAGACCTCGCGCTCGCGAAATTGATCGGCGAGGCTTTCATGCGCCTCTTCGGTCTTGGCGATCACGATGAGGCCCGAAGTATCTCTGTCGAGGCGATGCACGATGCCGGGACGCGACGCGCCCGCTCGTTTGGAGAGTTGATTGAAGTGATGGACAAGCGCGTTAGCAAGTGTGCCGGATGATATACCGGCCGCCGGATGAACGATGAGCCCGGCGGGCTTGTTGACGACGACCACATCGTCATCCTCGTAGATGATGTCGAGCGGAATGTCTTCGGGCGTAAATCCTGTGGGCGGCGGCGCGGTCAATTCAACTTCGACCGTGTCGCCAGCGCGCAGCTTGTAAGAAGATTTGACCGTGTGACCCGCCACCAATACATCGCCATCTTCGATCAGTCGCTGGATGCGCGAGCGACTCCAATCCGCGACGTGCGCGGCCAGGTATGCATCAAGACGCGCGCCCCTGTCTGCTTCGGGTATAACGAACGTGAGGAGTGGCGCTTCCTGCGCTATGACCTCAACCTGTCCTGCCACGTTCTCTTCGCTCACACGCGCGCTGCCTTTGTCGTCGAAGAAGAAACCTTCCGGGGGCTCAGGCTTGAGTGGGCGCGACGCCAGCGCATGATAAGAAGAACAAGACCGCCAATACCGATGATGAGGCTGATCATTTGCGAAGTGGAAAGACCCGTGAGCGTCGTCAGTCCAGCGATGTCACCGCGCGGATCGTCGCGCAGAAACTCGACCATAAAACGCACGACCCCGTAGAGAACGGCAAAGAGGAGTATGACCTGACCGTCAAAGCGCCTGCGCCCGTGTAGCCAGAGAAGAAAAAAGAAAATAGAGAAGGCAGCGACGGATTCATAAAGCTGCGTCGGGTGCAAAGCTGCATCAATGGGCACACCCGTAATCTCGTGACCCAGCTCCGTAAAGCGCATGCCCCAGGGCAGAGAGGTCGGCTTGCCCCAGCAACATCCGGCGGCAAAGCATCCCTGCCGGCCCAGTCCCAGACCCAAGGCAATGCCCGGCGCGAAAGCATCCGCAGTCTTCCACCAGGGCAAACCAAAGCGGCGAATCAAAAAATATCCGGTCACGACAGCGCCGATGAATCCTCCGTAAAAGACTCCGCCCGAGCGCAGAAAATCCAGCGAGACGAGATGCCACGGGTTCTCACGATAGCTCGGCTCCGTCCACAACATTAAAATCTTCGAGCCCATGAGCGCAGCCAGCAGCATCCACAGACCCAGATCATAAATACGCTCGCGCGGCAGCCCATCGCGAGCCGCGAGCCTGGCGGCAATGAGCAGCGCACTAAGAAAGGCCAGCGCCAGCAATACGCCGTAAGTATTGATGGGGAAGCTACCGATATGAAAAAGCTCTGGGTACATAAAAAAAGTAATCAGTAATCAGTAGTCAGTAATCAGCTAATTACAAAGTCAGTCGTTGGCTTCCTGGCTGACTGCTGACGGCTGATTACTGACTACTACTTGTTTCCTTCTTCCTTCAAAAAAGAGATCAAGGACGAGCAGGAACGCCCCAGCGCAGATGCTCGCATCCGCCACATTGAAGGTGGGCCAATGATACTGGCCCGCATGCAGGAGGATGAAATCTATCACGTAGCCGAGACGAAAACGATCCGTCAAATTGCCAAGGATGCCCGCCAGGAGCAACGCGCACGCGCCGAGCACGCGATCCTCGCTGCCCGGCGTGCGCCAGAAATAATAGAGGACGGCAACGGCGGCGAGCGCCGCCAGCACGACGAAGAACCAGCGCCCGAAAGAGCCTCCCTCCTGCAACTGACCGAAGGCGATGCCGCGATTCTCCGCATATTCGAACGCGAGCAATCCGTTGACGACCACTTTTGTTTGGCCGAAGCGAAGCGCGCGCACAGCCCACGCCTTCGACACCTGATCCGTCATGTAGATGCCGAAGGACGCGACCAGATAGGCCACGCGCCATCCAATGATTTGCCGCCTCACGCCGCCTCCCGCTCGATCTCGGAGAGAGCCGCGACGCAACGCTCACACGCCGTCGGATAACGCTCCGATTCGCTGACCCGCACGGAATAGTTCCAGCAACGCTCGCACTTCTCGCCCGCGGCGCGTTCTACTCTAACCTTGAGAGCGCCACTCGTTTCCTCTGCGCGTTCGACTTCAACTTGCGACACGATAAAGATGTAGCGCAACTCATCCGCGTAAGGAGCAAGCAACTCAAAGGTTTCGCCGGTCGCTTCAATATGGACACGCGCTTCAAGCGAGCTGCCGATGACCTTCGCAATACGCGCCTCTTCGAGCACGCCCAGCACCTCGTCGCGAACCGTGAACAATCGCTCCCAGCGCGATGCCATCTCCGGGTTGCTCTCAACACCTGCCAACGGGAGTTCCGCGATGTGAACTGAAGCCAAGTGCTCTTCACTGTTCACGCGTGGCAGGTTCTCCCAGATTTCGTCTGCGGTAAAGACAAGGACGGGAGCGAGCGCGCGCGCCAGATGGTCGGCGATTCTGTGAAGCGCTGTTTGCGCCGAGCGGCGCGCGTGGCTGCGCGGCGCGGCTGTGTAAAGACGATCCTTAATAATATCGAAGTAGCGCGCAGAGAGGGTCACAGTGCAGAAGTTATAGAGCGCATGATAAACGGTATGAAATTCGTAAAGCTCATAACCCTGATAGACGCGCGCCATCACTTCATCAAGCTCGGATAATGCCCAGCGATCTATCTCAAGCATCTCTTCTTGCGGGACGGCGTCGCGCGCCGGGTCGAAGCCGTCGAGATTTCCCAGCGCGAAGCGCGCCGTGTTGCGCAGCTTGCGATAGCCGTCCGAGACTCTCTGCAATATCTCCGGCGAGAGACGCATGTCTTCGTGATAGTCGGATGAAGCGCACCACAGGCGCAGGATTTCCGCGCCCGAATCCTTGATCACTTCGTTGGGCGAGATGGCATTACCGGCGGACTTGTGCATTGCCTTGCCCTGCCCGTCAACGACCCAGCCGTGCGTCAACACTGTGCGGAAGGGCGCAGCATCGTGCGCGGCGAGGCCCACCATCAAGCTTGAGTTGAACCAGCCGCGATACTGGTCGCCGCCTTCTATGTAAACATCAGCGGGCCAACTCAGATTTGCGCGCTTCTCAAGAACAGCAATCGAAGACGAGCCGCTGTCGAACCAGACATCCAGAATGTCCGTCTCCTTATCCAAGTTCGTGCCCTTGCACTTCGGACAAACGAAGCCTTCTGGCAGGAGTTCGCGCGCCTCTCGTGCGTACCATGCATCCGCCGATTCAAGCTCGAAAATACCGGCCACGTGATTGATGACCGCCGGGTCGGCGATTATCTCTTTACAATCTTTGCAATAGAACGCGGGGATCGGCACACCCCACACTCTCTGGCGCGAGACGCACCAGTCGGGTCTCCCGCTCAGCATATTGCGCATCCGGTCCATACCCCAGGCGGGAATCCACGTCACATTCTCGATCTCGCGCAGAGCGCCCGCGCGCAGGGACTCCTGCGCCCCTGTGCCCTCCGAATAATTATCCGTGTAGTTCGTCAGGTCGCGCCCGTCCTCGTCCTTTTCCACAACCTCGGGGGTGGAGCGCGCGTCCAACGAGATGAACCATTGCGGCGTCGCGCGGAAGATGACGGGATTTTTGCAGCGCCAGCAATGCGGGTAACGGTGGTCGTAATCTTCGCTCGAAAGCAGCAGCCCACGCTCGCGCATAAACTCTACGATTAAAGGATTGGCCTCGAAGACGCGCTGGCCTGCGAAGTGCTCGACCTCGTCTGTAAACCGCCCGGCGTGATCAACGGGGCAGTATATCTCCAGGCCGTAGCGCTTGCCGATAACAAAGTCGTCATGGCCGTGACCCGGCGCGGTATGAACCAGGCCGGTTCCGGCTTTGCCCGTCATAGTGCGGTCGCGCGCCTCTTTGACATCCAATTCGGTCTCGGCGTCCGCCTCGCCGCCGAGCGTGACGTGCTCGCCATTCATCACGAGCGACGGGCGATCAAGCCACGCGTGGCGACACTCTAACCGATCCAGCTTCGCACCGGGAAAACGCGCGAGGACTTTGGGCGCGACGCGCTCGCCGTCAGCGCCAGTCTCACCAAGCCCGCACTTGGACGCCACCGAATTGATCAGCTCGCTGGCGACAACGTAAACCTCATCATTGTGCTCGATGGCTGCGTACTCGAAATCAGGATGGGCGGCGATGCCTAGATTCGCAGGAAGCGTCCAGGGCGTCGTCGTCCAGATGAGAAAGAAGACCTTGCGCCCTGCGAGCGCCTCGTCAATAAAAGCGGGGTCGCTAGCAAGCGGGAACTTCACGTAAACCGATGGGCTCTTGTGCTGATGATACTCGACCTCTGCTTCGGCGAGCGCCGTCTGATCACGGATGCACCAGTAGACCGGGCGCGCGCCCTTATAGACGTAACCGCGCTCGACGAAGCGGGCGAAGAGCCGCGCCGTCTCCGCCTCGTACGTGTTAGACATCGTGAGATAAGGATTATTCCATTCGCCGAGAACGCCGAGCCTTTGAAAATCACGCGTCTGTCGCTTTAAGGCTTCCGCCGCGTGCTCGCGGCAAGCGCGCCGTATGCTCGTCGCGGGCATCTGCGCCTTCTTCGCGCCGAGCTTTTTCTCCACATATAGCTCAATCGGTAGACCATGACAGTCGTAGCCCGGTACGTAAGGCGCATCGTGGCCCATCATCGTACGCGATTTTATAATAAAGTCTTTGACGATTTTGTTGAGCGCCGTGCCAATGTGTATGTCCGCATTCGCATATGGCGGGCCGTCGTGGAGAATAAACTTGGGCGCGCCCTCGCGCGCGCGGCCTATCATCTCATAGAGGCCCATCTCCGCCCATTTCTTAAGGCGTGCTGGCTCGCTTTGGGCCAGATTGGCCTTCTGCGCAAACCCCGTCTTCGGCAGGTTGACAGTCTTTTTTAGTTCGAGCGGCGTTTCTGTGGACATTTACGATTCACCTTCGGTCAGCGCGCTCTGCGATAATATAGCGAACAATAGGCGCGCGTGTTCAAGAATAACAATACTAACAGTAGAGGCCCTTGCGCCAAAGTGTAGCAGGCCGTTATTGCGTTCGTGTGAAGAGCAAGGGTGAAGGATGAAATTAGAAGACGTTCAAGTGTTGAATCATTCCTCTCATTCGTCCGCTTTCCACCTTCATTCTTGCATTAAAATGCCCGAACCATGCTCCTCACGTTTGAGGCGATGGTTCGGGCCGCTGCTATCGCTTCCAGGCGTCTTCAGCCGATAAACATCTCCTCGTCCGCGTAGGTTTGATTAATGGGCTTCGGCGCGGGCGCGACCAGAACTTCAAGGCCGCGGCGGAAGCCCGCCATAATCGCCGCCAGTTCGCGCGCCGGTTCGATCACCTTATCGCGTATGAAGGTGGTAGTCGAAAAGACCTGCTCATGCGTCTTGTCTATCGAGCGGCTGATCATCATTACCTTATCGCGCGCCTGCACGGAGGTTTCGCCGACCAGCACTTTTAGCTCGCGCACCTCGTCCTTGATGAGCGCCGCCGATTCGGAGAAGTGCTGTGTGGCGGTCGAGAGGTGGCCCGACATGACGTTGAATTGTTCGGCGATCTCTTTGCCCTGCGCGGCGATCTGCTTGCCCTGCTCGCTTAGGGCCGTGACCTTCTGCATTAAAGGCTCAACGCGCTGTTCCAGACGGTTGACCATCTGTACGGCGCGACTGACGAAGACGGCCATCGCGACCATCGAACAGGCGATCACGAGAAAGGAGACGGCGACGATCACCATCACCCAGAACGCCGGATCATTCGTACTCATCTGTAAGGCCATCATGATTTTGGATTTTAGATTTTGGATTTTAGATTAACGCTACGGGCATCTTGAATCCTGGAATCGAAGCTCTCAGTCCAACCAGCTCGCCAATCCAAAATCCAAAATCTAAAATCCAAAATCGAATCAGTTTTTCTTCTCGCCTTCGTAATAGGTCGGCCCGCCCTCGATCATGGCGGACGTTTCCGTGCGGCGTTTCTCTTCGGTGTAGGCTTGTTTACCCGCCTCGATGGCGGCGGAGAGCTGCCCGCCCTTGCGCGCCGCCGTCTCGCGCGCGGAATCGGCGATATTACCCGCGTGGTCTGCCGCCGCAGAGTAAAGCTCCGAGGCGCGGTCGCGAGAGGCTTCGTAATACTCTCCCGCCTTCGCACCGATTTGCGTCGCCGTCTCGCGCGAGCGATCAATACCTTTACGCGTCGCGTCGGCAATGTCGCCGCGTAGCTCATGCCCGGACTTGGGCGCGAACAGCAGCGCGATCATCGCGCCGATGCCGCCGCCGATCAGTAGATACGTCAGGCGCGCGGCGACATCCGTATTCTCGCGCTCGCGCCGCCGGTAATCACTTTCGTGTTGCATGTAGAGACTCCTCTCTTTCAGAGTAGCGAAGCACACGCTTCACCTTTAACCTGGTAAATCGGAACATCACCTGCCCGAACTATAACAAATGCTCACGAAGCGGGGCAAGAATTGCCTGACCGGATTGCCTCGAAAAGATTAAGGGTTACAAGCGCCGCCCGTAGCGCCGGTTCGGGCTCAGGCCCATCCCTCGCGCTCGCTCAATGAAGTGATATGTGCGACGTGGTGTCGGCCATGCCATGCGTAAAGAGCAACATTTTTGTTGAGAGAGACGAGGCCGAGGTCAGGATGCCGAAATGTACGCTGGAAATCTTCAGGGGCCAGCGAGCGAAGCAGCACCACCCAACGCTCGTGCAGAGCATCAAGCAAATCCAGCGAGACCTCCAATGGTGTGATACGGGAATCCTCAAGCATGGCCCAGCGATCTTCCATATAAGGTCTGATGATCGGTTCTTCTTCAGTCAGCGCAAGCTTGAAACGAATATAACTGTTGAGATGGCTGTCGGGCACATGATGCACAACCTGGCGAACTGTCCAGCCGCCCAGGCGATATGGCGTGTCAAGCTGTTCATCCGACAATTCGTGGATGGCCGCTCTGAGCCGCGACGGAGTCTGGGCGATCTCGTCTATCAGTGGACGACGCTCGTCATCGGTCGGATCGTTCTCCATATTGAATCGGCCAACGGGATAGCGAAGATCGCTCATATCAACTCCTCCAAACAAACGGTGCGATGCACGTCGGTGCGCTTAGCCTGTACGGAAAATTTCCGTCGCACATTTAAACATAGGATGTCAGGCGGAGGCTACAGGGGCGCGGCAAAACGGTGCAGGGTCTTGCAGGCTAGTGTTAGGATAGCAAGCAATCCGGTCGGGCAACTGCGACTCTGAAAGAAAGCAAGCGGCTGCCGTGATTGTGAATCGGGCAGGCTCACAATCTTTGAGGGGAGAAGGATGAGCAAAGAGCATTTACATAAAGCCTCGGAGATTCGCCGCGCGGCGGAGCAGCGCATCGCTGCCATCCAGAGCAATAGAAATCTGGTGGACGCAGACAAGGTCAAACAGATTATGGAGATCAGGGCGTGGGCCAACGAGCAGATCGAGACGCAGAAGCGCCTGCACGCCCGCACGCAACAGGACGCGCGCACGCGCATACTGCGACGCATCTTCGGGCTCGGCTTCGCGACGGGCGTGACTGAGGCGGACAAGGCGGCGGTGCGCGTCTCTTATCGAGACGCGGTCTTCAAAGCCGATGGCATAGAGACCCCGGAACGGGCCCAGTTCTTTTTAGACCGCGCGGCGGCCATCGGCGATACGCTGCTCGCCAAGGCCGTGGCGCTTATCTCCTTCGAGCGCGGCTGGCACGACGTTCTGGCCGCTTACATGGAGACGCACGAGAACTCCCGCCAGTCTTTGGCCGAACTCCAAGCCATCGAGCGCGCGCAGAAGCGAGAGCAGCAGTTTCTCGAAACCGTCGCCTTTAGCCAGATTGCAGAGACCGCCGAAGAGCAGTCCGCGCGTCTTGCCAGGGAGACGGGCGAACTCGCGGCGACGAAAGAAGATTCATGATCGCGCTCTGTTATCCAATTATTCGGATGCGCGCCAGGTTGATTCGCCTCCTCATTGGGCAAGCCCGCCACTGCATATAAATTCAGATCGCCAAAAAAATCGCCTTGAAGCAGAGACCTCATGCTTCTCACCTCTGCCGCCCTGAAAATTTCCGCCACAAACGCCGAACGAGCGGTGTTCTCATTTATAGAGAGACGAGCCGGCGGGCAGCGAGTTGTAAAAACATCTGATGCATCCTGCACTGGCCGCTTAACTTTTGGAACTATGTCGCCCCGCACACGTAATCAAGGATCAGGAGCCAAGCCTTAAACCCGAATCCGTAAATAATTGCCAACAGAAAAAGGAGTTCAGCATGAGAAAATATGTCAATAGCTTCGTCGTCCTTCTAGTAGTGTGCGCTCTTAGCAGCAGCATGGCTCTGGCCGCCGGAAAAAGTAAGAAGGTAACCTTCATGTCGGATATCAAGCTCAATGGAACGGTCATCAAGAAAGGCACTTACCAGGTGACCTTTGATGACAAGACTGGCGAGCTGATCATCGCCCGTGGGAAAAAGGTCTTCGCGAAAGGGAACGCCCGCCTGGAAAAGTTTAACGGAATGCCCAATACTGTCTATGTAGTCGGGAACAACAATGAACTGGCGAGCATTATCTTCAGTGAGGATCAGGTGAGCCTTAACAGCGGCGGCGGCGGTTCGTCCACAGCAGCCCCGTAACATTCTCAATCGGGAAGGCGCGCCCTGTAGAGCGATGAGGGAACAGGGCGCGCCTACTCAATTGATAAGAGAAACCTGTAATATCTTTGAGCCTGGCTATCATCATCAAAGATGCCGGTACATCGTGGGGCCGGTGTGCTTGACCCGGTTGAGGCGACCCTCTGATTGCTACGCCCCATGTTTTTCTATCTTCTTTCTTCCAATCAATCTGAAATCTGTCGTTCTTCCATTCGTAATAAATCATGGCCTCACCTTGTTTTGCGACCGATGCATAAAGCGCGGACACCCTGGTCTTGCCAGGGAGACGGGCGAACTTGCGGCGACGAAAGAAGATTTATAGTCGCGCGCCGGTCTTTTACAAGCATTACTTGAGTTGGTCGTGTCAATTTATAAGCGTGATGTGTTAAATACGTGAATACTTTGAAACGAATTTAATCATAATGTATAGAAGGAAGAATAAGCTTTCGAACATTCTTCGATTTGGATCATTAAAGTGAGCTGATCGGGAGTGAATCAGATAGTTGACATATTTATCTATGGGAGGGTTTAGGAATGGCAACAGCACAAAGCACAATGACGGGAGCCGGGACTCAGACATCAACTGGCGGAAGTTTACAAACGACGGGTAATAGAGATGCCGCCGAGTCAGTACTCAAAACCGTTGACGAGTCGAGCAAATCGGCGACGGGCGTAAGCCTGTTCCACATCTTGACGTTGGGCTCCATTGGAGCTTCAATCGCTCTATTTCTTGCGGGCAAAAAGCAGGCAGGGATTTTCATCGGTCTTTGGCCACCGACGTTTCAGGCATTAAAATCGGTCGTTGATAAAAATAACAAGGGCTAGAGCAACGGCTGACCAGTTTTCTGGTCTAAAGCTATAGCAATCAGGGGCGGCGGCGATTAAAAAGCTGACGCCCCTTTCACTTGCTTTCCTTCCCAACTTTATAACGGATTGAAAACACGAGAGGATGATTAGAGAAACTCTATCGTGTGCATCGCGGTGATGAGTAGTCTGGGCTGATCCTACCTGAAGACATTCAACTCATCTGATAACGTGAAAACCTGATCGTCAGACTTCGCCTATGTCGTCTGATTCCTGATGGCGCGCGTCGTCGTATTGCTGGAGTTTGCGGTAAAGAGTTTTGCGACCGATGCCGAGGGCGCGGGCAGCGCGTGTCTTATCGCCAGCAGTGTAATCGAGCGTGGCTTCGATGGCCTTGCGCTCGATTTCGTCTATGGGGGAGGGCACATCAATCTCCAGCGTGATAGCGCGTCCCTGGCTGGCGGCCTCTATGCGCTCGTGGCGCAGGTGTGTGCGCTCGTCAATGACGCGCTTGCTGACCGCTTCTGGAAGATCATCCAGTTCTATCTGGCGACCCGAGGCGATGATGACGGCGCGCTCAATAGCATTCTCTAGCTCGCGCACATTGCCCGGCCAATCGTAGCTCATCAAAGCGGAAAGCGCGTCCTTCGAGATGCCGGAGATAAAGCGACCGGTCTTCTGCTTGTAGTGTTCCAGAAAATGTATGACGAGCGGATGAATATCTTCCGGACGTTCGCGCAGCGGCGGCAATCTTATGGGAAAGACCGAGAGACGATAATAGAGGTCGCGGCGGAATGTGCCATGTTCGACGCCGCGCTCTAGATCGGCGTTGGATGCGGCGATGACGCGCACGTCCGTCTTTAAAACCTCGTTGCCGCCGACGCGTGTAAACTCGCCGTCCTGAAGCACGCGCAGCAGTCTGACCTGAGCGGACAAACTCATCTCGCCGATCTCATCCAGAAAAAGCGTGCCGGCATCTGCCTCTTCAAAGCGCCCGCGACGACGGCTACGAGCATCCGTAAACGCGCCCTTCTCGTGGCCGAAGAGTTCACTTTCGAGAAGCGTTTCCGGTATCGCGCCGCAATTAAGTTTTATGTAAGGCTGATCTTCGCGTCCCGAACTGAAATGAATCAGGTTAGCGAGCAGTTCTTTGCCCGTGCCGGACTCGCCTTGAATAAGAACGGTCGTCTGTGTGTCGGCGACGTTTAAGGCCAACTCTATGGCGCGACGGATGGCGGGGGCCTGCCCGATGATGCGATTCTCGGCGTGGCGCTCGTGCAGCGCGCTTCTGAGCCGCATCACCTCCGCCGAGAGTTGGTCGCGCTCAAGCGCCGTCCCGATCTGATCGGCGATGCCTTCGACAAGCGCGACCTCGTGATCCTCAAAACCCTCGCGCGCCGCGCTCCATACCAGTCCCAATAATCCGAACGTCTGCCCGCCGATGCGCACGGGCGCAACCAGCGCCGCGCGTCCTCCAAGCGTCGCATTAAAGATCAGCCTCAAGGGTAGCGGCAGTTGCGTATCAAGCACACGCATCGTCTTGCCTTCTGCGAGCACTTCGACCACCGCCGGATACTCCGTGATGTCCAGCGATTGGCCGTGAACATCTATGAGCCCGCGCACGGAATCTGTGGCGGCATGCGGCGCGGCTTTAAAAGCGGCGAGAGTAATGCGCCCGCCCGCCGGGTCTATCACACCGAGCGCGCAGTAATCGGCGTTGACCAGTGCGATAGCGCGCTCCAGGACAAGCGAAGTGACTTCGCCGAAGTCCGAGCGCGCATTGAGCGCGTTGGCGATCTCAAGCAGGGCGCGCGTAGTCTCTGCCTCGCGCTGCTTATCCGTGTAGAGCCGCGTGTATTGATAGCCGACTGCGATCTGGCGCGCGATTGATTGCAGGAAAGTGACCTCGTCGTCGAGCCACGTGCGCGGCGCGCGCGTATTGTGCAGGCCGACCAGCCCCAGCAGGTCATCGCCCAAAACAACGGGCACGACCAGAAGCGAGCGCGTGCCCAAGGAAGCCGCGAGAAAACGCACCTTCGGATCGAGACCCGGCGCAGACGTATCGTCAAGGCGAATCGGCTTGGTGATATCAACACGCTCCGCAAGCTGCCGCAGGTCGAGCGGAATAGCCATGCCTTCGCTCGACGGCACATCATCGGAGGCGCGCCACTCGTGGCTGATGCGCAGCTCCGTAGCGGACGCCAGTTGAATTACGTCGCAGCGATCCGCGTTCATCATACGCCCCAGCTCTGAGACGACGGCGCGCAGGAATCTGTCCAGATCAATGGTCGAGGGCAGATCGAACGCGAGCCGATCAATGATCGCTTCGCGCGCCTCGTGCATCTTGATCTTGCGTTCGAGCGAGAGTGATTGCGCCGTAGTAGTGGACATATTAATCCGTGACCGTAGCGTGAGGCGTGTAAAGTTCTAGATCATGCGCGCTCGTCGGAGCGAGAGAGAGAACATCTTCAACGCACATCAACGCCTTGTCTGATATGCACGAATGATAACGAACCATACAGAGAACTGCAATGCGCCTCGGGCGCGCTCTATACCATTAGAACAAGGCTTGAGAATGGTCGCCGCAAAAGTAAAAGACCCCGGCAGAGGCTTCTGCCGGGGTCTTCCTTGGTCTCGTATTTGGTCTCGCGCTCGCGCCGTATCGCTTCAGTCTATTTTTAGCAGTTATTATGTGCCGGAGCGTTTAGGGTTGCGCTATGGGCGACTGCAACTGGGCGATCTGCTGGGTCATGTTGAACTGGATGCGTGCCTGTTCGGGATCGAGCACCGGGTGAACCGTTTTGCCGTAGCGGCCCGTGATGATACGCACGTATTTCTGCGTCTCTTTGTAGGGCGGTATTCCGTCATACTTGTCAACAGAGCCTTCGCCCGCATTGTAACCGGCCAGCGCCAGAGAGACGTTACCGTTGAATCTCTTTAACAGAAAGCGAAGGTAACGCGTTCCTGCCTGTACGTTCTCCGCCGGATCATGGACATCAGCACAGTTAAAGCGGCGGGCGGTCGCAGGGATCATCTGCATCAACCCCTGAGCGTTGGCGTGTGAGCGAGCGCGAACCTTGTATTTCGACTCCTGCCAGATCAGGGCGTGAAGCAGGCGGGGGTCAACGCCATACTGCTTGCCTGCGCGAAAGATAATCAGGTCCAGATCGCGGTCGCCGGAAGTGGGCACATCCGCCGGGATGTAATCCTCGTCTAGGACGAGAGCCTCAACATTGGCGCTGGCGCGCACGGACGGCGCCATAGCTATATTGAAGACAAGACCGGTAACGTTGGTGAAAAGGAAAAGGGCCAAGATGGCGAACGGGGCGAATTTGAAAGAGCGAAATCGGGCCGCAAACGGGGACAATGTCATTCTGTTTCTCCATGTGAGCGATGACTTTTAAAGCCATCTAATCTGCATTTCCAGCGACGCAGCTTATGGGGGCTACATGGGCGAAGACGACCTACAAAGAGCAGACCATCGAGACCGAGACTAAGATGGCGATTGTGTTGCGGTGGTTGCTTCGAGCGAATCAAAAGAGATCAAGTAAGTCCTTTTCTTGTATGTATTTAATTCGACCGAGCGTAAGCCGTGCGATTGCACGTTTTCCCTCCCTTGTCGTTCAATATGAGCGACCATTCGGCCCTCCTTTTGATCACCAGGCGTACTGATTGACTACGAAAAACCTTGCGCTTTAGAAATTTTTTTCTGACCGAATGATAATGCGACGCAAACACTCGCAACAATTCTGCATCTTATGACCACGGTTGCAGGCAATCAAAGTCATACATATAATTTGCATCTGACGTAATCATTAGAAAGCAGCAGGAATGAAGAAACTTTATGCCGATCTACGAGTATGAATGTCGGAAATGTAAAGCGCATACGGAAGTCTTACAGAAGATGACGGACAAGCCGCTCAGCAAATGCGGCAAGTGCGGCGGTCGTCTGGAAAAGCAATGGTCTGCGACGGGCTTTCAATTTGTCGGCTCCGGCTGGTATGTGACCGATTACGCGGCGAAAAAAGCGGACGGCAAGGAAGAGAAAAAGGGCGCTGCCACGGATGCCCCTGCGAGCGGCGAGAAACCGGTTACGGATAAGCCGGTTAATAAAGAGAGCAAGGCGGCCGCAACCAAGACCACTTCATCAAACAATACGAGCGGTGATTAAAAGAAAGGTTTCCTTCCTCTTGATGAGCTGATGCGTGCGCTATTCAACATACTATTGACTGCATGTCTGCTGCTTGCCTTGATCAGCGCAACGGCGGGGCAGGCGGGGCGGCGTCCGAATCTGACGGATGCGCGCGGCGTGATACTGAATATCGTCGCCACGCGCGAAGATAAACCCGGAGTCCCTATCACTGCACAGGAGGTCGCTATCTTCGAGAACGGGATCGAGCAGCCTTTGAAAAGCTTTACGCCGGACCCTGGGCCTGCTCGTATTGTCCTGCTCGTTGACAACTCTCTGACGCTGCGTGCCGACACCGAGAAGATGGAAGCGGCAGCGCGCGAGTTCGCCTATGAAATCTTTGAAGGCGACCAACTGTTGATTGTGGGCTACGATGAGCAGGCCGAGATCGTCTCGGACTGGACAGACGATGCGAAGAAGATAGAGGCTTCGCTCAAAGGTTTTCGCAAGAAGGGCCAGCCGCATCTCTTCGATGCCTTGAGAGCGGCAGCCGAGCAGGGCCTGTCCTCCTTTATTAACACCAATCAGAAGCGGGCCATCGTCGTCATCAGCGATGGTCTGGATCGAGTCAGCAAGACAAAGTTTGAAGAGATTTTGGCCCAACTGCAAACACAGAATATCACCGTTTACGCTTTGCAGATTCCGGATCGAACAGGGGGCGCGCTGAGGCGCGATCAGCCCAAGCCCATGCGTGTCATCGAACAACTGGTAGAAGGCACGGGCGGCCGCGTTTTTCCTGCCAACCAGCCCCAGGAAGCGGCCAAAGCGATCTGCGACGAGTTGCGTAAGAACCGCTACATGCTCTCGTATGTGCCCATTAGCGGCGCTGCCTACGGCGAGTCGCGCCGCCTACTCGTCGTCGCAGACATAGGCATCAACGTTCGCTTCAAAACAAGCCAGCCGCCGGCTCGATGAGAGTGTTCAGCAATCAATAACCATGCTCAGGCAGGCTGATCCAATTGATTACTGACTGCTGATTAATTTTTTTTCCGTGAATAGATGTAGAACATGACCAGGATGATGAGGATGAGCATCATCTCCATAAAGAAAAAGAGGTCGCGGTCGAATCTTCTATCATCGTCATAGGCTGCGGAGTAGACGAAGAAGGTGCCGACCGTGAGCCCCATCGCGAGCCAGATGATTTGACGCTTTGTATCCCACACGATTCTGCCAGGGTTCCTTCAGACTAGCTTTACAAATTAATTCAGAAAATGCTGCATCATTCGCGCGTAATTATTCATTCCACCTGAATATTTGTGCAAGGCCCCAAAGATGGATGATGATAAGTAGCGGCTAATGCCAGCACCGCGGCCAACGCCAGAATACCGGGAGCCAGGAGCGGGCTCGCGCCGCCAATCGCGCCCATCACGAATTCGCGTGTATTCGCGTTCGGGTGTATCTCGCTTTGAAACGCGATGTTGCCCGATACATGTTCATAGACTCCGAAAAGACTGCCCAGAAGCACCATCACCATGCAGGCGCGCAGGGCCAGCATGGCGGCGCGGCGCGGATAAAGCAAGACAACACTTAAGACTATCAAACCAATTCCACACAGAGCGAACGGAATCAATTGCACCACAGTTTTAGTGTGATTAGCGAGCCACAACTCGACAACTGTCCCCAAGAAAAGCAGCGCGGAGATAATCAGCAGAAACCGCCGCAACCGCAACAATACAACAGCGTCGGTCATTGGTTACTCAGATAAGTTTTGGCGACGACCAGTTCAGCTTCCGACACGCTGCTGGCCAGCTTGGAAAGAAAAGCATCGTTTGAAGCAAATGGCCGCGCGGCAATCAATGATTGCGCCTCTTTAGCATCAAGGCCGGGAATCTGTTGCAGCGTCGCCGCGTCCGCTTCATTCACCGCTATCGGCACAAAGATGTATTTTTCGTACTCGGCAACCTGCTCCGGGCTTACGTATTTTCCGATCTCTTTGCGGAATTGCTGGATGCTCCGATAGGGGCGATACTCCTCAAACTCATGCACCATCTTATTACCCATTCCGGGAATGGCCGTCAGAATATCATTCGCCGAAGCCGTATTCACGTTGAGCTTAGGCTTGCCGGCCGTAGTACTGCTCGATTGATTGGTTGTAACGCTCGTAGTATTGGCTGAGGTATTAGTAGATGTAGTGACTGGAGCATTGGTAGAGCGCGCATTTCCCCCACCGGAATTACATGCACCCACTGACAGCGTGAATAATAAAGTAGAGAGCGCCATTGCAGAGCGGGCTATTGATGGTCGAATCATTTTCAGTTTCCCTCCTATTGGAACAGCCTTGCACATTTATCCGAAAAATGTTGCATCATTCGCGCGTAATTATTCATTCCACCTGAATATTTGTGCAAAGCTCTTCAGACTATTCCCTCAAGCTCCCCGATTATGACACACTCACGCGGGCGGTAAGCTCTTTTGCCCGCCGACCCTGTTGAACTTTACCGGGAGGCCGTTCGTAGATTCCGGAAATGGGCTGGCATAAGGCCCACGGGGCAAAGCCTCGTAAGGTTTTCTGAGGAGAAACCTTTTATGTACTGTCCACAATGCGGTCAGCAACAAGCCTCCGATGAGATGCGCTTCTGCTCGCGCTGCGGATTTCCGCTCGGCGTCATCGCACATGTGTTGGCGCAGGGCGGAGTGCTTGAGACGCGCGAAGCTGAGAGTCAGGGGCAAATGATGTCGCCGCGTCAAAGGGGAGTGCGGCAAGGCGCGATGTTGATGTTGAGCGCGCTGCTGATCGTACCTCTCATAGTCTTCGCTATTCTGCTTCTCGATTTCAACATTCTGATCCCGCTCATCCCACTATCGGTGGTCGTCTGTGTTGTCGGCGGATTCATACGTATCGCCTATGCGCTCATGTTCGAGGCGACCGCGCCGTCCAACGCGTATGT
>JBKKAL010000192.1:0-3583 GCA_046714695.1 Pyrinomonadaceae bacterium | reverse complement strand
CTGAATACCTATGTCGTGGACAAGGTCTCGAAGGTGCTGGGCTCGAACCACTTTATGGTCGCCCGCATGGTGTCTCACGGCAGGCTCTCGGATGAAGAATTCGAGCGACGCAACCGGCGCAACCGTCGCCTCGACTGGGACGATTACGAATACGTCAAAGAGCATTGCCATTCGTGCGCTGAGGTCGGAGCCCAACAGGGGAGCCAGACAGACCTCAGCCAGAACGGCGTTGACTTCCCCAGCGCACTCGTCTTCGGCTCGACTGCCAACATGCTTGAGGTCGAAGATAAAGACATCGCCGAGGGCAGGTTTATTATCAACGATGAGGTCGCGCGCTCCGCCATGGTCTGCGTGATCGGCGGCGACATCAAGGACAAGTTTTTCCCCTACACGGATGCCGTCGGCAAGTCGCTGAAGGTGCGAGGGCTACCGATGACGGTCGTCGGCGTGGAGGAGAAACGCGGCTCATTCTTCGGCGACTCGTTTGACCGGCATCTCTATATTCCGCTCACCACGCATATGCAAATCTTCGGGCGCGGGCGCGACGGGCTTCAGATTCACGGCAAAGGTCATAATCGCGAATCATTTCAGGATGCGATTGAGGATGCGCGCATGGCCCTGAGGAATAAACATCAACTCAAAGGCAACGACGAGGACGACTTCGGCCTCGTTAATGTTGAAGAGCTTAATAAAGAGATAGATCAGTTTACCGGCAGCATCGCCATGGTCGTCATTCCGATCACGTTTATTACGCTCGTGGTCGGCGGCATTGTGGTGATGAATATCATGCTCGTCTCTGTCACGGAGCGTACGTTCGAGGTCGGCCTGCGCAAGGCCATCGGAGCGACGAAGAAACAGATACTGATGCAGTTCCTGATCGAGTCGGCGATGCTTTGCGCCCTGGGCGGTGTGCTTGGCCTGCTTTTGGCTGCAGGTGTGTGCTGGCTTATCACAGTGTTCGCCGGAATAACGATGACCATCACCATCACATACATTTTTCTGGCGATCTTTTTTTCCAGCGTCATCGGCATCATCGCCGGTATCTATCCGGCATTCAAAGCGGCGCGGCTTGATCCCATCATCGCATTGTCGAAGAGCTAAAGACCCCTTATGCGCTTGAGGCTTCCCAGATTTATTCCCGTCGAGACGCTGGCGATGGCGTTCGATAGTGTTCGCTCGCACAAGTTCCGCAGCTTTCTGACCGTGCTCGGCATCGTGATAGGCGTTATGACGGCGATCACGATTGCCTCTATCCTGACGGGGCTGCGCCAGAACATCGTCAAGATGATAGAGGAGTACGGCACAAATAATATCTATGCATTTCATCTTTCGACCGGCCCGCGTGTGACGGATAATCGGGCCGAGCGCAGCCGTAAGCCTCTCAACGCGGGCGATGCCGACGCGATTCGCGCTGGCGCACCCGCCGTCGAAGACCTCTCTATGGTCGCGCCCAACGTCGGCTATTCGGGCGGCCCGTTCGACGACAACATTATTTACCAGGGGCACAATTATCGCTGGGGCAATACGCAGGGCGTGACTTCTAACTATGCTGACATTACAAACATTGTGCTCAGCGAAGGCCGCTTTCTCACGGAGGCCGACGACCAGCAACGACGCAATGTGATGGTCATCGGTGTTAATGCCGCCGACGCTCTTTTCCCAGGCCAGCGAAACAATATCGCCGGTACGGAAGTCAAAATGGGCGGCTATACGTTCGAGATCGTCGGCGTGCTGGAGAAAAGAAAGGCTGGATTCTTCGGCGAAAACGAAGAGGACAATGCCGTCTATATTCCTTTCAGGACGGCGCAGAAGATCGCCCCGGCGCGCGGCTATATTCTCTTCGTGATTCGAGGTCGCAGCGGCCAACTGGGTGAAGCGCTTGAGCAGTCTGAGGAAATCCTGCGCCGCCGCCGCCATGTCGGCTTCAACGAGCCCAACAACTTCGACATTAAGACCGCAGACAAATTTATAGAGCAGTTCGACAGCATTACGGCGATGGTCGGATTGATCGCCATCGCCATCTCAAGCCTGGGGCTTCTGGTCGGCGGTATCGGCGTGATGAATATCATGCTCGTCTCGGTGACTGAGCGGACACAGGAGATAGGCATACGCAAGGCCATCGGCGCGCGTCGCCGCGACATCGTTAACCAGTTTCTCTTCGAGGCGATGACGCTGACATTTCTCGGCGGCGTGCTGGGTGTGTTGCTCGCCATCGGCATCAGTCAACTGATCATCCTCCTGATTCCTTCCCTTCCGGCGACCATCCCACTGTGGGCCGTCATCTCCGGTTTGAGCGTCTCCGTCGGCGTCGGTCTGATCTTCGGCGTCTGGCCCGCGCGCAAAGCTTCGCGCCTAGACCCGATTGAGTGCCTGCGTTATGAATAATGCTCCTTAGAGGCTCGAAATACTTCTTCAACAAGCTCTGAAAATTATCATGTGGTTGTTAACTGAACTACTTCCTGGCTGTAAGAACACGCACATGTATATCCCGTGTCGTCAGGTTACCGAAGAAGTCTTCCGTCAGGACGCGCACAGTGTAGTCGCCCGCCGGTAAAAGGCCAGACTGCCAGAAGCCTTCCTCGGCGCGGTAATCGCGCATTACATTGGTCACGATATAAGCGAAGATCGTTTCACCTGTTGCGCCCGCGCGGCTGCCCTCCGCGTAAATGGCAGCCGCATTAGCTCTATTGACCGGCAGGGTTTCAAACGAAACGGTCATCAGGGGTTGCTCATATCCGGGCGCGGGTGAGCCATCTCTGTTCAGTATTTGATAGCCCAGACGGTAGAGGCCGAGTCGTCGTCTCTTGGCATTCCCATCCATCTGATCGAACGCACGCACGACGATGCGCACATCCCCTTCGACCTGGATCGGGTCGTCATCGCCTGTCTTTCCCTTCCCACCCTTGGGGGCCGCAGCCGCTCGCAGTTCCTGCCATTCGCGATTAAAAAGTCTGACACCATCTTTCTCAATCAAGGGAGCAACGGTGTCTTTTACGCCTGGCAGCTCAAGAGCCGCGAGAGCGTTCACTTCGCCGCCCGTGGGGCCTGCTATCAGGTGAACATGATATTGATTATTGAGCGTGCCGAGCGGGTCTCCGGCAGCGAATCGCTCTCCACGGCGGACGCGCACGCCCGTTACGCGCCCGTCCGGGTCGCGCCTGAGCCGGAAGCGCCCGTCATCAAGTACACGGTCGGATTGGTCGCGCCCGACACGCAGGTGTATATAACCAAGCTGCGGAAAACGTATGCGCTCGCGAGATGTCCCTATATCTTCGACCGCGAGCGGGAGGAGGATTCTTTCTTCGCGGACGGCACGCGTAATCTCGCCGTATGCGCCGGGAATATCCAGCCCGTTGTGAAAGTATGCTTCTTTGTTTGCGGCCGTGATCTCGCCGCGTATCTCGCCAAAGGTGGCGGCGATTTCTCGCGTTCTCGTCGCCGGATCATAGGGCCAGCGCGGCTCATCCCCGCGGCTCCGGCGTATCTCTGCTGCGGTCGGATAGAGAGCGAGAGCTGCTTCCTGCGTCAGCCTTGCACCCCGCTCCCTGGTTTCCCCGACGACGATGCGTACCAGTCTGTTACC
>JBKKAL010000191.1:0-23472 GCA_046714695.1 Pyrinomonadaceae bacterium | reverse complement strand
CCCTTTGACCAAAAGGGATGCTGCGCCCCACTTGCGAAGACGAGACGTGCGGCGGGTTGTTCAGCCGCCGTCGAGTTTACTTCATTATTTTCGCCAACGCCCCGTCAGGTTTAATTATCTCTTTAAGTTTCGCGTAAGGCACGATGACGAATTGCGATCCGGCAGCGTATGGGCCGACCTGATACGGATCGAATGTAAACATCAAACCCTTTTTCGTACTATTCCAACGTAGATAGTTTTCCGCTTTAGGCGTTGCGCCTTCATCGAATCCATCCTGCGCCAGACCCATGTTTTCGCCGCTGTCAGGCATTTTGCGGCTTTGCAAATCTTTGATGGCGTAAGCCGAGACAGTATCAAGGTAGCTCGCGCCCGGTTTGAAAAGATCGGCCAGCTTTAATTCTTTGCCGGTTTTCAAATCGTAAGTAATCGTAAAATACTGGTAATTCGGATGTGCGCCGCCGGTAAAAGTGCTTTCCATAAATCTGACGCTGATCAAATCGTTATCAGCGTAGTCAATGTCGTAGGTGATTTCGATGTACATACCTGCAGGAAGCATCTTCAAATCTTCGGCGGTCATCGCAAACATCTGTTTTTTGAAATCGGCGATATCTTCGGTAACGCGCGTTTTGACAATTTGATTAAAACCGGAGACGTTTGGGCCACCCGTTAACTCGGGATATTCAGCGGTTACGTCGAGCCTTTTGGCTTTAAAAGATTCTTTGATCTGTTTGTTCGTAATTTGCGTCCCGTTATTAAAAGAAACCATTTGCTCGGAAGCCCAGAAATTTTGACCTTCTCTGGCATTCGGCTTTCTCCATTCGCCTTCAAGTGATGCGCCTGATTGGTTCGGGTCGTCTTTCCAGATGCCCTTGAATTCTCCTGTTTGCTTACCCGAAGAATCAATCTCCTGCATGGTAAACTTCCCGTTCGCATCAATCTTCCCGCGTAAAGTCAGCGTATTTGCGCTGCTGGATTTAGCGTAAAAATAGTTGCCGCTCAACTCGTTACCCGCACGCCGCAAAGTCATTTCAAACCTGGATTGAGCGATACTGCCTTTAAAGCGCGTTCCGGTCGCTTCCTGCGTTGCCGAATGCGCGTTTGGTTGATGGGCGTTCAAAGCTTGCGATTCTTCGGTTTGCTTTGGATTTTCTACTGTGTGTGCGTTGCTGTTTCGCGCATTTGATGCCCATGCAAATATCAGCAGCGACGAGATGACAATCGCCTTAACACTGATTTTTAATTTCATCTTTTAAATTATCCCTTGTAATGAAATCGGAAAAGCTATGTTTAGACGATAACAGAAAATAATTTTTGCAGCTATTTACGACAGGGTACCTGCTCACCGGAGTTAAGCCTTATTTATGGAGTCGCGTTGGGTGAACTGACCTATACAATCCTACTGATTACCTATATAGTCTTAATGAATCGAGCTTAGCTCATTCCCTTTTCAGACTCTCTGATATCCATCAGTCCATCTGAACCACGTAGTTTACACAACCATCAAGGGGGCCCCGTATTAACAATCCAACTCTAAAGTCAGATAAGGTAATGAAGCTAAATCAGTTTCATAACCGTTCACAAGCAGTTCGGCTCGCCATTGGAAACAGATGGATGCCTTTCCAAATGATTAGATAAATACTAAATCTGTTGCGCGATAAGGATAATCCGAAACGGGCCCAGTGTCTGGGGCGAAACAAACGCGCCACAGGGTCGGCAAACGCCATTGAAGCGTATCGGAGTGCCATTTTGTAAAACGCTCTCTATCCTTATCGGGCAACAGGTTTACTGAATAAAAAAGTATGTCATCAGGAGAAAAATCAATGAAAGAACAGGCGAGTAGAGCAGTTGGTGTGCTGGCTATTGTAGTTTTCATGTGCCTTACACTGGCATGTGGCTCTAAATCAGGCGGTCAAGGCCAGAGCAGTTCCGCCCCATCCGCCCCCCTCGCTACAGCGATTCAAGGGAAGTGGACAAATCAGTACGGCGGCACCTTTACTTTCGCCGACGGCAAATGGTCTGGTACTGAGAATATGGGGTCAGGAAGCTACAAAATCGTGGACGAGCAGACGATCGACCGTGAAGATGTTCGCTTACCCGGCCGCCCAGTAAGGTACACGGTCACGTTCACAGGAAACACCATGACGATGACCGACAAAACTGGATTGAAGATTATTTACACGCGAGTCAGCTAGATGACACATGCCGTCGGGATGGTGGACGACAAACGCAAGGGCAAGTCGAAAAGCATCCCCGTGCGGCAGTGATTCAGAGACAGCAAAAGCTTTATTGATGCGAACCGCGGTCAACTCAAAACGTAAGCAAGCGTTGCTCACCGGATTGCTGTCAGTGCTGCTATTCGCCTGCGTAATTCTGACCCTGTTTAAAGTTATCCTGCCTTTGCCCTCCTTCTTCGTGGGGCTTTGCTTACTCGCATCATTCTGTTGTTTCTTTTGGGCCTGGCAGAGCTGGAAAGAAGCCAGCCAAATCAGCTTGATGCTCGCAGGCCGCACCACGATTGCACACTGGAAATACACCACGGATGAATGCCGGCGCTACGTCGAGCTGTGGTTCCCGTCGAAGGTCAAAAAAGGGGGGTTGCTATACAAGGCGGTCTTGATTTTAGCTTGGCTTATCGTTGCTATCGTCAGCATAGGTATTATAAATCGCTTAGCCAGAGGCTGGGGCATCAGCAACATGCCGACTCCTTTACTCGTTTCGACTTTGGCCGCACTCCTCTTCATAGCGTACTCATCCCTGAGGCGGTTGGGGAGCTTTGTCGGGGTGGAACGAGCGGGCGGACTGCCTGAAGCTTATATTTCGAGCGATGGAGTTCTCGTTAATAATCACTACACAAGTTTCCACAAACTCATTAATGCGTCGTACAGCAAGGGCGACCCGTCAACCATTGAGTTTTTCCACCAAGTCTGGGGCAGGAGCGGCATGAAAAACTACAAGGTAAACGTGCCCGTGCCGCCCGACCAGGAGGGCAAGGTGGATGGAGTGATTCAGGCGTTGGGATACGGGAGATAAAGATTTCTGCTCACGAATACAGGCGAGTCGCTTTCTGGGGTGAGATTAAAACTCATTCAGCGAGGACCAAATAGCGTAGCTCTCATGCGACAGCTTGTGTGGCTGTTTCGTTGTGTCTGCGTCCATTCAATTCGTGCGACCGGCTGCTTTCTATTTCGACTAGGGGGAATCAAGATGAAAAAACAGACAATTACATGTTCGGTCAAAATGCTGTCGCTGGCAATCGTCGCGACAATCACATTCTTCATCGGCGCTGCATTTCCGACTTCAGCGCAACAGCAGCCGACTTACAAAGTCGGCGACCGCGTGGAGGCGAAACCAGTCAGCACCTGGAAGAGAGCCACAATTGTCGCAATAGATATGTCAGCTAATGCGGCTGTCGTCAGGATGGACGACGAAAAGGATGACACCGGCGCGCAGCGGGAATACACGACGCACGTCAACAATTTGCGTCCTTTGAGTGAAACTGCAGGGGAAAAACAAACTCAGGTCGCTAAACAAACGCTTGCTGATAACAATGTCGGGAAACTGCGCGTGGGCGCAAAACAACACTGTTCTGGCTGACCGAGAAATTCTCAATTGTCCGGTTGAGCAGAAGCGGGTCAAAAACGGAACGCGCCCTGACCCGCAATTGGTCGGCAAACTTATTCGCTGTATCTGGGAGAAGCCCGCGACAACAGGTATGGATGGCGCGGTGACGATGGATTTGACTCCGTTGCAAATCGGCACGCCACGCAGATGGAATCCACGCAGGGATTTGGGTGGTAGTGCCAGTACCATTGTCTATCCGGTAAAGACAACTTATACGCAAAAGACTTTCTATCGTGAGCGTACGGTAGTGGACGAATACACCGGCGTTTTCAATTGCAGTATCGACCCGGTCGGCGAGTGGAAGTGTGGAATGGCAGAGAACAAACGAAAGGGCGAGTCGAAAAGCATTCCCGTGCGGCAATGAGCATGGATGATAACGCCTAGACGCTTGAGCTGTGACGAGCCGCCGAACAATCAATGATTGTGAGGGCGCGGGCAGCGACTCTTTATCACGGTATTCGGTTTCTTTCGGCTTGCGCGTAGCTGGTTTTTGCCCACCACATCTCAATCGTTGGGCGGAATAGATTTCCACACAATCATAAGTTGGACGGCTATCGGTTACAGATGCGCCGATAGACAAACCGACAATTAAAGCGACCGACTACGGAAATTGAACGGACAACTCATCAAGAAATTTGAAATGTCGCTACCGATGCCGAAAGAAGATAGAAAACTAAGGGGATTATAAAAATGACTCATAAACAAACTTTTACGGATGTGATAGCGATGGGGAAGCTTGTGGCTATTGTCGCTGCTCTGGCGCTGTTTATAGGAATTGTATGGATTGTTATGGCGGGCGATTTGCCAGCCGGGGTGAAATGGGGTGTCTTTGTCATCTTGCTTCTGATTGCTCCTGCAATGGCATTTCTGGGCTATAACCTGACAACGCACCGCACGGTTTCCTCTGATTTGGTCGAGTGCAGAGTCAATGCGGGGAAAAATTGGGGTAAGTCGCAAACCGACAATTTCAAGTGGAATGAAGTTACCGGAACAGGAATAGCCGAACAAGTTGTCGGCGGCGGAAAGAATAAACAAACGTATTATTACTTTGGCGTCAGCGTCGGCGGCAAGGAAATTTTCCTTCTGCGTCACGGCACGCAAGATTTTACCCATTTACTGGCAGCCGCCGCTGAAAGAACACCGCAATTGCCTTACTTGTGGGTCGAGCGCAAAGATGTCAATAATCGTCAAGTGTTACAGGAAATCGGGGCTTACAGAAAAGTTTCTCGAAGTTAAATTTAAGGGGCAATAAACTTCGCTCTATCTCAAAACGAAAAATGGAGCGGATTTACGATTGCTTTGTTCACAAAACGGTGGCTGGCAATGCACCCAAAACCGGAGCAAGCTGCGCGTTAGCGTTGAAAGACGAAATGCAATTCATTCAAAAGTAACGGTGACTCTAGGGCAACAAAACTAGGACATTTGTATCGAATGCATGAATATTTGCCTAAACACGCCGCCGAACAATTCATTCCACCTAGCCCCTAGATGGTATGCCTATTAACCCTCTTCCTTACACTAAGGGAGGATACTTCTTGCAGGCGATAGGTGGATTGCTGCGTTATTCAGCTTTCTACTAAACAAACCGTGTAATGGTGTTTCGAAATGAAACGTTGCCCTAAATGTCAACAGACCTCTGCCAACGAGACGATGAAATACTGTGCCCATGATGGTGCGTTGTTAGTTAATCAAGAGGCTTCGGCAACTACCGCGATGGTTTCGCTGCCTCTCAGCCCCAGCGAAATGGTGTTGCTGCACGGCGAGCTATTTGCCGGAGCCCCTAAAAGCAAGAACTATTAAGTCAGGTTACTACACAATAATCTGAGCGTTTCAACCGAACAACTTGGTTGGGCCCTCGTAACAGCCGCCGTTTTAGCTAATGAGCAGGCAGGCTACTTTCGCTTACAAGTTGGTGAGAGGGCGAAGTATGGAAGCATCTGCCGGTCGGCTACATATTTTACGACTGAAGCGATGACTGCTCGGTGGGCTCAGTGGAGTCTTGAAGACCGTTTATGCCAGATGCTAAGTCAGGGAGTCGGCCCTTACGCTTTAGAGGAAGTAGTTTTTACCCTTATCGAACGGCATTTTAGACGCTGGGCAGCACACGCATGGCGATTTTTAATAGCTCAAGTCATGCGTGGTTTAATAGCACGTAATCTTCTCATGGTGCCTCCTGACTTTCCCGGCAATATAGATTATGGCCTATCGGGTTGTTTTCTGCTTGAGCCGATTGTCGGTTTGGTCAGGCAGCAATCAATAGACCCGATGAAGCAGCTATACAATCCAACAGCACAGCAGCGCCCGCAAGTATGGTCAGCGCTGTACGGAGATGTGGATATATCTGTACGAAGACGCGCCAAACGAGCAGGTTCGTTTGAGATATAAAACTTAGAAACGTTTAACTGATAGTCGTCAGACGTTTGCTGAAGTCGTAGTTCTCGAACTGTTTGTAGGTAGGTTCTGGACAGAACACCTTATTTAATCGCGACCCGCGATAGCTACACTTTCATCATCATTATTGAATTAGCAATTTAGGAAGATTTTTCCAATACATCTCTATAAGATCATTTGCGCATTTGGCCGAGAGCTGGTAACGCTCACTTGTGTACCTCTAACTTCAAAATTGAAGTCGAAAGCACAGGGAATTGCTATATAAATAGTGGAGGTTCTCAAAAATCCCTTAATGTTTTCAGGAAAATCCATCATCTGTTTTGGCGGCGAGGACTGGTGATATCACCATCCGCACTCGAAGAACCACTTAATGCGGGGGTTTGCGCGTCCCGGAAATCGCGTTATCTTGAACAAGTTATAAGCTAAGAGCCTGTCAGGTCGTGATAGGAAGCCGGTGCGTTTGTTCTCAGCTTTTGGTTTATGTTTCGACAACCTGCTCTTGCAAAGTGTGTAGGGTCATTGTCATAGTGCGACAGCAATTCGCGGACAATCTCGACCTTCATAGATGACTATTGACTTCATCCCACCTTTATTATAAAAGCACTCCACTTTCATGATGAGCGTCGCTTGATCCAGAGGCGCATGGCTTTCCAAGACCCAGATTCTACCTTCCCATCGAGCCGCGCCTTTATCATGGGCGTTCATCCCCGTCGCCCGCGCTACCCCGGCGGCGAGTCTCTTGCGCACGCGCGTCTTTACTGATGTAGCATTGTGCCGCTATACCGCCCTTCACATTGGATGAAGATCATGAACACCAAAGATTATCAGCTACAGACCAGACGCTTTATTCATTCAGCCACCAGATGGATGTTCCTGTTTGTGGCAATGTTGATTCTTTGCGATCTAGCGGCCTCCGAAGCCTTGGGCCAGAATTGTGTGGAGGCATTCAAAAATTGTTCTGCATGTCAACAGGATACCTTCCAGGGGCGCAACCTCACGGGCGTTTCGACCAGCCAGGAAGGAAAGTGCGTCGCCACCGACATGTATGGCCGTAAAGCTACAGACCCCGCCGCTTCAGAGCAATTGAAAGCCTGCCAGAAATGTCTGGATGGCGTAGTGACTGGCCTTGTGACTGGCCTTACGATCAGTTTGGACCGCCCAGCGGCCAACCAACTTTTCACCCAAGGTGATGACTTCCCTATCAGCGGACGTGTGACACGCAATGGTCAAGGAGTTGCAGGGGCGACGGTCAAGCTGGATATGACAAGCCCCAGAGCTAGTACAGCCGTGGGATCACCTCCAAGTTTAATTACTAGCGCAAACGGTTCTTTCGCTTGGCCCGCCTACTTCACGGCCGACGCGGCAGTGGGGAACTGGTCCCTCACAGTCAGCGCACAAATAACGAACAGCAACGAGAAGTCCGCTCCCGTGCGGCGAGATTTCGCGGTGAAAAAGTTAGAGCTTACTGCGGAACAGGTTAACCAAAACATGAGAACCATCATTAATCTGTGGAAGGCTGACCCTTCTGTCCCGAATGGAATCGAGCAACCTTTCATCGAAGAGCTATGGAGGCCCAGAGGCATCTGGGTTAATTTTCGCGAATGGCGCGACTCAGCCAAATACAAACCATACACCTGCTCGGCGCTTACAAATTTAACTCTCAGATTTCTGAACGGGCTGCGCTTCCACCCTACCGATAAGGCAATGCGACTGCTGCTCGGCGGGGTGGACTACGGACCGGTCACAGACGGCACCGGGAATATCCATGTGGCTGTAGCTCTCTTTCCGCATGAAGATCGGGCCCTCGATTACGATTGGACGACAGGGTATGTGTTAGAGCCGTGGTGGGAACAGAAGAAGGAGGACTGGTGGGGGAAGACATGGAATGCTATGTTTTTGGGAACCGACCTTCAGAACGGAATGGGAGAACTGGGTAACTTCTGGAAGGGCGAGTACCCCACCTCAGGCAGTCGCGGTGGTTATTATCCAACCCCCGAACTTATACCTTATTCTATCAGCGGTCCTGGTAGAGTTGCGGTGTTGACCTATTCGCCGGTGGAGGATCTCATAACCGATTCCCAAGGTCGACGCGTCGGGCGCTTGCCCAACGGCAACTTTATTAAGGAAATACCTGACGCTCAGCAGGCGCACGCCGTTCTCGACGACGGGACGTTCTTGAATTTCTTTGTGGTCCCTAGCGGTCAGTATCGAGTAACGGTCAGAGGGACAGGTAGCGGCACGTTTCACCTGATGACTACTTCAACAACAGAGGCGATGAGCTACGGCGAGCAGCCCATTGCCGCCGGGCAGGAGGTGACGTTCACGCTCAACTCAGCGGATTTAAAACAACCCTTGATGCTGGCTGATGGCCGCCAAGTGATGCCAATGCCCATAGGGCCAGAAGTCAGTGAAGCCGCTGCCAGCGGCGGCAATAGGAGAGGCCCGACCCTCCCACAACCTGGCGGGAGCAGCGGTAGCAGTGGCGCTGGGCCATCCGGGGCAAGCGGCGGCACGACCAGCACAGGCAGGGGGGGAACCTCCGGCATCGGCGGGACATGGTCCACCCCGTCAGGCGATACCATCATCCTGACACAGACAGGCAACCGCGTCACCGGCACTTATCGGGGCATCATGGGCACGGGCACCCTTTCAGGCACGTTCGACGGGCGCACCCTTTCAGGCACGATAGAGGTCGGTCAGCCGGGGTTCATGGTCACGGATACGTTTACGCTGAGGTTAACTAATGACGGTAGATTGGAAGGGCGCGTCGGCTCCATCTTGAGCGTGGATGTGATCCTGATGAGAAGACCTTGACACTATAATAATGCGTCCATGTTAGCTGAATTTCTCTGGGCGCGGATAAGATTTGGAGAAGTGAATGACGCGCTGTCCCACATGTCAACGCACATACGAAGATGAAAGCCTGCGTTTCTGTCTTGATGACGGCACACCGCTCGTCAGTGGCGAACTCGCTGCTTCAACCCTTCCCGCCATCACAGAGGTTCTTCCCTCTTCGCCTCAGAGCAACGATCCCACACTGAAACAAGCCTTCTCTCCAGAACCTCAGTTGGGCGATCGAATCGCGCTCCCACCCACATTGCATTTTGGCGCAACGCCGCCGGCCCGGAAGAGATTGAGCATGTGGCTCATCACCCTCCCGGCCCTTCTGCTTATCGTCGGTGCTGGGTTTGGCCTGTTCTTCGTCGTTCGGGCCATTAGAGGTTATGGTGATGAAGCTCAAAAGCCAATGAAACCTACTGAGCGGGGCAGGATCCTGGACCGCTCCGGCTTGCCGGAACGATCATTAGCCGAGAACCTTCAAGACAAGAGCGGTCAGATGGCTCGCGCATATTCGCTGGATATGGCGATGGCTCATCTGCTCGGCTCGGAACGTGGCGATCCGGGATTGGAGCGCGCGCTCTTCGATTCGCAAAGCGGAGTCAAGCCTGGAACAGATGTCCGACTGACGATTGACTACAACCTTCAAAAAGCAGCCGCCTGGCAACTCGCGGATAAACGTGGCGCAGTCGTTATACTGAACCCGCAGACGGGTGAAGTGCTGGCCATGTACAGCAGCCCTTCTTACAGCCTGAAAGATGCGCAGGACGAGGCGGCATGGAAACGGCTCGAAGCTAACATACAAGACAATCCTCTTCTCAACCGCGCGCTTCGCGCTCATTATATTCCCGGCTCGACCTTCACAACTGTAGTCATGGTCGCCGCACACATCGCAGGGATGCAGGATTCCGAATTCACCTGCGGCAGCGGCGGCTACGTCGCGGAGCCTGGCGCAAAACCGATATTTGACGACGGCGGACCATCCGAAGTTCATGGCACGATTGGTATAGACACGGCTTACGAGGTCGCCTGCAACCAGTACTTCGCGCAATTGGCCGTCAAGATCGGGCCAGAGCGATTGGGAAGGGCAGCTAAACTGCTGGGCATCGGCACATACGATATATCCGCAACGGCGGCGCGAAGCCGCCAGCAATCGGAGATTTGGAATGCCAGCACGGATAGCGTCAAACAAGCTCTAGCGCTGCTTGAATCAACCATTGTAACGGGAAGCCAACTCAATAAATATGACCTTGCATTGGAAGGCTTTGGCCAGGGCCATGCCGGACAGATGACGCCCTTTCAGATGGCATTGGCGGCATCGTCCATCGGCAATATGGAAGGGAAACTGATAAAGCCAAAGATTGAGTTTGATCGTCCACCGGAAGCTTACAACCAGGTGATAACCTCACAAAATGCTGCGGCGATGCGCCGGATCATGAGCCTCGTGACTAATGGACCGCGAGGCACAGCGCGCGCGGCTTTCGCTTCGGTCAATGCGGCTGGGATCAATGCTGGCGGGAAAACTGGGACGACGCAAAAGGAGGTTCCGGTTTACGATGCTAAAACGGGTGAACCAAAAAAAGTCATGAAAGTCGTGCGCGGGCCCAAAGGGAAGATCATACGCGAGTACGAGGCGGTCGTGATGTCCGAGATGCCGCGCATAGACGGCTGGTTTCTCTGCATTGCGCCGTTGGATCGTCCCCAGATTGCGATGGCCGTCGTCATCGAAGGCGGAGGCTATGGAGCGCGCTCAGCGGCACCAGTGGCCGCTGCTTTACTGATCGAGGCGAAACAACTAGGGCTACTTCAAAAATAAGGAATGAAGAGTTTGGAAGGGCAGGTCGGTTCTGCACTCATGATGCGATGGCAATTTGCGGACATTTCGACCTCCACATAATGACTATTGACTCCACGCCAGCTTTGATATAAAAGCCCTCTACTTTCCAGGCCCATGATGGGTGTCGCATGACCTAGAAGTGCACGGCTTGTCAATGCCCAGTTCTTGATTTCCCGTCGCCTCTATCAGCGGCGTTCATCCCACCGCTCGCGTTACTAGAGCGGCAGCAATTCTCTTACGCACGCGCGCACCTTTACTGATGTGGCATTGAGCCCTGACGCTACCCATTAGAATGGAGGAAGCCCATGAAGACGAAAAACTCTCAGCCCCAGGCCAGATTCTATATTCAGATGACAGTTAAAGCTCTCTTTATATTTACAGGTCTATTCGTTTTGGGCAGTTTTACGACGGCCCGTGCTCAGAAGCGTAGCATCTTACTTTCACCCATAAACTTCCAGCAGGGCTGCCCGAGCCTTGATGAGTCAGTCGTCCAGGTCTCGATTGATGGCGTGCAGATGGTGAGCCGGGGGCCGACCTCTGTCTCTCCCGGCTCGCGTAGCCTTAGCGTCACGACAAGCAAAGTAAATAACCTGACCATCAAAGAAATCAGGTATGAGGACTGGGAGTCATCGCCCGGCGCTGCGAACACCCCTAGAATACAAACATTCGAACCAAAAACTCCTGATGCGACCGAATCCATCACGGTTTACAACCCCAATACAAGTGCACCCGCTCGACTGAGTATCACAGTGGCTTGTGGAGCAGCGGCAGCCCCGCAGCAGCGTGTGCCCATCATCTTCCTGCCCGGCGTAGCTGGCACAGCGCTCAAAGTAGAGGGTCGGGGTTACCTGAGTTACATTCGGAATCCGCAGGTCTGGCCGGCAGGCGAAGGCGATAGAACGTTTTTAGCTCTAGCGGACGACGGTAAAGCACCTGCTTACCCCGACCGCAAAATTATCGTAGGTACTATTCTTGGCGACGCAACTAATGTTCCTTTATATGGTGCAACGGCTCCCCCAACAGGTATGAATTTTTATGGCGGATTACTGGCGTACCTTATAAACAACTGGGGCTATGTAAGAGATACAAACCTCTTCGTTTTTCCTTACGATTGGCGGCTTGATAATGCAACTCATTTCACAGCGCTTGATGAAGCTATAGATAATGCGCTTAAACTGAACCCAAACGCGAAGAAGGTGATACTGATAGCTCATAGTATGGGTGGTTACATCGCTAGGGGCTATTTAATCGCAAAACCGGGACAGGCAGCTAAAGTTGAGTCTTTGATTACTATGGGCACGCCTTATTGGGGCGCGCCAAAGCCATATTACGGTCTCGTGAGTGGTTATCAATTCGGCAATGATACAGTAAATCAGAATCTGATGAAACTTCTCGTACAAAATTTCCCTGCGGCTTACCAGTTGTCTCCCAACTATCCCTTTATTGAAGAGGCGGGAACTAAAAGAATGCTAACCCTGAAAGAATCGAACACCTTAATTTATAAGGGATTTGTCGACGTGACGGAAAATAAAGTTTTTAAGGATGACTATCAGGAATCTTCCGATAATCGTTGGGTCTTTAACCCCAAGCTGCTGCAGATCGCTGAAGCCTTTAATAAATCATTCAGCACCAATCCCGACGCGCCACCAGAAAAACCGACTCCGTTGCCGGGAGGCGTCAAGCAATACGTAATTATTGGTGTGGGTGTCAAGACGTTGGCGCAATACTCTATGAGGGATGCCCGACCGGGTGAAAGATTTGTCGTGCTTATCGGAAAGAACGTAGTGTTAGAACCACGCTTCGGTGATGGTGACGGCACAGTGCCCCTTCAGGGATCGGAAATCTCCTCAAACAAAAAGGTAGCTGAGGCAATGGCCACTACCTATTATATCCCAAACGGAGCTCAATCGTCGGGACACGCTGATTTGCCCTCGAACACTATTGTTCAGGAAATTGTTGGAAATATAATCAACGGAAGGCCGCCCAAAACTGATACATACAAGAATCCGAATGAGGCAGAGGATAAGCGTATAGATCTTGAGAAAGGTGCACAGTTCGCTCTGCACTCGGACGCTCATCTAAACATTACAGACGAACGCACTGGAAGAAAGCTCGGTTTCAATAATAAAGGCGGCATAGATGAAAACCTGCCTTCAGGCACTTTCCTTTCAATGGAGGGGGTCGAATATGCCTCTATCGCAGATATAGATAGAACCATTAGGGTCAGGGTGACAGGCATACGCGAAGGCAAGTTCACGCTCGACGTTAATGTCAATCGTGCCGGAAGCACGGTCGCGCAGTTCTCCTACAGGGAAGTGCCTGTCAAGCCGGGAACGATAGCCGAGGTCACCATGACTCCCGGTCAGATGTCAACTCCTCCTCCTCTCACGGTCACGACGAATGGCAGAACAACTACCATTCCGGCGAGCATGGGTAACGGTGGCGGCCCCTTAATCCCGCAGGGCGGTGCTCAAATACCCACAGGCCCGATAATCACGCCGCCCTCCAACGGCGGCATCGGCGGAACGTGGGTAACTACCACAGGCGACACAATCATCCTGACGCAGACGGGCAATCGCGTTACTGGCAGCTATCGCGGCGGCCTCGGCACAGGAACAGTGACGGGCACGTTCGACGGGCGCACCTTCAGCGGCACAATCGAAGCAGGTCAGATGGGCATAGTGATGACGGACACCTTCTCATTAAGGCTCACGCCGGAAGGCCGCCTGGAAGGACAGGTTGGCTCCACAGTCTTTAAGGTGGACGTGATTCTGAACAGGCGCTGATCAAGGGCGTCGGCTCAACGTGCAACAGCAAGTCAGACGCACGGTAGCTATCACTCTGCCAGCGCTCGCCGATAACTTTCCTTAATCATCTCGATAGTGGATTCGGCGTAGACCTGTGTCGTTTCCATCTTCGAGTGGCCGAGGAACTTCTGAATCTGATCAATCGGCATCCCTCGCTCCAGCAGGGTAGTCGCAACTGAATGCCTTAACAGATGTGGGTACACTCGCTTCTCTATCTTCGCTCCCTCGGCGGTCGCCTTGACGATCTGCTGAATCCGGCGTGGTGAGTACGGCATGTGCCGGTTGGTCTCGAAGATGTATCCCGTGCTCCGATCTCCCAGATGAGTTCGTAACTCTTGCGCCAGTTCAGACAGAATCGGCACGTAGCGGCTTTTTCCACCTTTGCCTTTCTCGATCAGAATCATCAGCTCGTCAAAGAAGAGATGTTCGACACGGATGTTGGCGAACTCCGAAACGCGAGCGCCGGTTTGAAACAATGCCTTAATCAGTAACCCGTGCTCACTTCTATCTCGGTAGGCGTGTTGAATGAGCCGCCGTTCCTCTTCACGTGAGAGGCGATGAACGACGCGCTTGCGGATTTTCACCCGTTCGATGCCTAAAGACCTCCGTACCTCTTTCGAGACGTACCTTGCTTGGTCGTAACTGAGATGGTGTTTACGCCAGAGTTTAGTCGTGGCGGAGATCACAGCTTTGAGGCTATCCTGGGGTTTCGCTCTACGGGATGGAGTACGCATAAACAGTTGTTTTTAGCCTACAGTATAGACAAAAAGCTGTCAAATCGGCTTGAGAATTTCGCACTCCAGGCATTCTGCGAAATTATTTTTACCGAGTAATTGCAATGTACGGAAATGATGAAGCTACAAGCAGCAATAAGGAAAAGCAGAGACTTCAAGCAGTGTTAGCTCTCTTCAAAGGACAAGCAATTGCTCAAGTCTGCCAGCAGTATAACATCTGCCGCAGCGATCTCTATAAATACAGACGACGTGCGAGCGCGGCCATACGCTCCGCAATGAAAGATCGGCAACGTGGGCCAAAGCGTTCTTCCAATCGTTTGCCGGAAGAGAAAGAGCAGCGTATCAAAGTTATTTCCCAGCGCAACCCAAGCTGGAGTTCTTATCAGGTCAATAAATCATTGGCGCCAGACTCGCCAAGCTCGCGCACCATTCAGCGCGTGCGTAAACGACTTCGGCTGCCGCGTCTGAAGAAGCGTAATACTCCCTCATTCAAAGCTCACCGCCTCACAGATGATGAGAAGCAACTCATTCGGAAAACTGTCGAAGCTAAACTCTATCTGGGGCCGTATCGCTTGGCTTGGGATTTACAGAATCAATATGGGATGCGAATCAGCCCTTCAACCGTCAAACGAGTCAAGCGGGCTATTCTCGTTGAGAAACATCCGCCTCCTACTCCGCCTGTGTGGCGCTTTTATGAACGCCATCATCCACACTCGCTCTAGCATGGTGACTTCTTCGAAAAAGTGACGCTCACTGACGAAGACAGAACGGCTTATCAACTCGCGCTGCTGGACGATTATTCACGCGCTTACGTTTATTGTGACTTGCTGCGTGAGCTGACCCAGAATGACACTATCAAAGCAATGATCATCGCCATGCGAAAGTATCAGACAATTCCAAAAGGCGTCGTCTTCGACAATGGCTCACAGTTCAAGGGTCATCTCCTCTCCGCCTTCTGTTCCAATCTCGGCATCAGACTTATTCATTCGGCAGTCAGACATCCGCAGACCAACGGCAAGTTAGAAAGGGCTTTCCGAGATGACAGACGAGAATATTACGATCAATTTAACAAATGGATTTTTGATGGACTTCGCGAGGGTCTTCCAGAATACGTCCGTTATAGGAACGAGGTGCGCGGCCACTATGCACTCAAAGGGAAACCATCAACGACTCGATTGCTGGAGCAGAGTTGGTTTGCGCTGCCTTCAGTGCTGGACCGTTTGGAGAGCTTCGCTCGTCATCCGCTCGGCTCGGCCAAAGTTGATTTGAATTGTTGTATCCGGGTGCTCGGCAGGAATGGGTATATCCCAAAGTTGCGGTATAGGCAGAGAGTGTCTTTGACTGAAACGCTGGAGGGGCTGGAGGCGAAGACCGAAGACGGGCGGGTGTATCTGTTGCGGAATTATCGAAAGTTCAAACAAGTGCCGAGTTGCCACCGCGATGAGTTGCCGTTCTGCTTTAATTTCGAGGAACAAAGTGAGGGGTATTGTCCGCGAATTGCTGTCGCATAATGACAATGACCCTGCACAACCTGCTCTTGCAAAGCTCGCAAGATTCTTGGCGCCGCTGTTGCCGTTTCCGTATTAAGATATTCTCGTACACACCATTAAAGTAAGATAAGATGTTCGTTCGTTGGGATTTAAAATCTTCCCAGAGTTAAGAGTTCGATGAAAAGCTGCCCCCAATGCAACCGCACTTTTGAGGATTCGTTCACCTTCTGCTTAATAGACGGGTCAGTTCTCTCCGCCCCGTTTGACCCGCACGCTACGCTGGCTAGTCCCGAACCCGGACAAACTGAGCCGCAACTGATAGAGACATTAAAATTTGATGAAGATATAGAAGAGATTCCGACAATTATCCGTAGTCGTCAGCCAGAGCAGCAACCCGAAGAATTAAATTCTACTATCGCCGCCATTGCGCCAGCATTTGAGCCACCACAGATTAAAGATTCGCCTGCTCCCCCTCCTCCTCCTGCGCGAAAGTCTAAACGGCTACCGCTCGTGATCGGCGCTTTAGCAACGTTCTTCATAATCGGCGTTGTCGTTTTCATTCTCGCTAACCGAACTGACAGCACACGTCGGGAGCCTCTCGATGAGAATGCTGCGACCGTTAACCCGGCAGCAAATTACTCCGTGAGTTCCACAAACTTGAACTCCGCTAACTCAAGGGCATCATCCGACACCGATGCTGCTTCATCCAACCAGCCAGCTATGACGACTAAGAGGGCAGTCGTTGAGAAGCCTACCCCAAGCCCATCACCTTCATCCGCGCGAAAAGCCGCACCCGTCCCAACACCTTCGGTGAATCCCGTTAGAAAGAATAATAGAACTGTCGCTACACCTGCGAAACCTAATGAGGATTCCACTGCGCCTTGTGCGGGCAAGGCTTATCAGGTCTGTGAGCCAAACGAGACGCGGAGGTGTAATGCAGCGACGGGGCGTTGGGAATGCCGCCGCACACGCTAATGCGTCTGGCTCCACTTTCGGTCACGCCTTCAGCCTTCAGCTTGCTAAGCAGACCCTTGCACTCCTCAGCACTTTGCGACCCTACAATATACGTACCCCCTCATCCGTCTTCATCTGTAGGTGAAGGACGCGGCGAGACTGGAGCGATGGCACCCGAACAAGACGAGCGGATCTCCGAAGTGGTCGAGCGGGAGCAGTTCCGGCTGCGCAACTTCATTCGCCAGCGCGTGCCCGATCCGCGCGACGCTGAAGATATTCTGCAGGACGTCTTCTCCAAGCTCGTCGAAGCGAATCGCATGCTGATGCCGATTGATCACGTGACGGGCTGGCTGTTTCGCGTGGCGCGCAATCGCATCATTGATCTCTTTCGCCAGAAGAAGCCGGAGAACTTCAGCGAGGTCACCGTCGAGGACGAGGAGGGCGAATTGCTGCGTTGGGAAGACCTACTACCTTCGCACGATGCCGGGCCGGAGGCGCTCTACGCCCGCAAGGTGCTTCTTGAGGAACTAGAGATGGCATTCGACGAGCTGCCGGACGAGCAGCGCAAGGTGTTTGTCGCGCATGAGTTGGAAGGTCGCAGCTTCAAGGAGATCGCCGCCGAGACCGGCGTGAGCGTGAACACGTTGCTCTCGCGCAAACGCTATGCGGTGCTACATCTGCGCGGGCGGTTGCAAGACATTTACGATGAATTTACGAAAGACTGAGGGACTAAACATGAGGCCGAGATTGAGGAGATTGATTTGGATTGCTCCGCTGGCGATCCTGGGGATACTGGTATTCATCTTCATCGGCGGCGCACTAGTGAGTCACCTTTGGAACTGGCTGCTGCCGGAGCTCTTCGGCTGGCCCCGGATCGGCTTTTGGCAAGCGCTCGGACTTCTGACCCTGTGCCGGATCCTCTTCGGCGGGGGATTCCGCGGTTCCAGTCGCTCCAACCTCCGCCGTCGCATGGAGGAGCGTAGCGAGCACATGACCCCGGAGGAGCGCGAACGTTTCCGGCAACGGATGCGCGAACGCTCAGGCTCCGGCCCATCCACCGGCGAGAGCAAAGAGCAATGAAGCTGTGTCGACAGCGTTCAGGGCAACGCCGTCGGGGAACCGGACTTTATGATCAGGCTCGCCAAGCCGTTCATGTGCCTCACTGAGAGACACACGCAAATCTAAGAAGGAGAATATCAAATGAAACACAGCGTTATGTTAACCATCGCGTCTCTGCTCTCGATTCTCTTCTTCACGTTGCACCTGACGGACGACATCGTCCGCGGGATAGAGCCGGGAGGGCTCTCAAACCTCATCGGGGGGGCGCTCATCTCCGTCGTGTGGCTGTACGGAGCGCTGGTGCTCGCCGAACGGCGATCTGGGTACGTCATCCTCCTCCTCGGGTCGCTCCTTTCGATGGCCGTCTCCGTTGTCCACATGAATGGGAAGGGTGTCGGCGTCGCCAGCGGCATCGCCAACTCCAGCGGCGGCTTCTTCTTCGTCTGGACGCTCATCGCGCTCGGCGTGACCGGGCTCTTTTCCGTCATCCTCTCGGCGCGCGGACTGTGGAGCCTGCCATGGCGCCGGCCCCGGTAGTCCAACAACCCGAACACGTAAAGGCCCGTCGCACGGCGTAGGTGATCGGCGCGGATCGGGTTGCGGCCGGCGACCGCCGCGCGAGAGTTCTATTCTAGGCGAAGTGCGGGCTAACAACTCGATGGAGCTGGCCTTGCCAGCCCGGTGTTTGGCCCTGGCGCGATACTAGCCTTGGCTGGCCGGGCGGCGCATCTCGAGGCCATTAGACCCGCTCCGCGAAACAAGACATTCAAGTCGCATGTGAGGGCGTTTATGCTTTTGCGTGCTTTAGCATGGTAGTATTCAGAGGAATTTTGAGTACCTCAAGGGCTAATAAGCAGGCCGAAATCAGCTTCAATAGCACGGAGAACTGCCTATTTTCACAGGAAAATCCATCATCTGCTTTGGCGGCGAGGACTGGTGGTATCACCACCCGCACTCTAAAAACCATTTGATGCGCCGCTTTGCGCGAGCGGGCAATCGCGTCATCTTCGTCAACTCGATCTCGATGGGGCTGGCATCTTTGTCAAATAAGGATTTGCTCCCGCGCCTCAAGCGTAAGCTCGGCAGCTATGCCAAGCTGGCGCGCACGACGAGCGAGGGGATTACGGTCGTTTCGCCTGCCGCGCTGCCTTTCTTCGGCAGCCGAGCAGCACGCGCCGCCAACCGCGTGCTGCTCGGCGCGCAGATCGGCGCGCTGGCAAAGCGTCGCGGCCTCTCGCGGCCCATTCTGTGGATAGCCATTCCGACCGCAGTTGAGATGATCGGGCAGTTCGATGAATCGCTTGTCGTTTATCAGGTGTCGGATAAGTACGACGCGAACACCATGGATCATGCGACAGACCCCGCGTTGATTCGTCGCCTTCATGAGCAAGCGCTCGACACGGCTGATCTGATCCTTTATTCGGGTCGAAAACTTCTGGCGGAAGCGACGCGCTCTCGCGAGCGATCCTACCTGCTGGAGCAGGCGGTTGATTTCGATCACTGGGCGCGTGTGGGAAGCGGCACGCTCGAAATCCCGCCGGAGATTGAAAAGATTCCGCGCCCGCGACTCGGCTACTTCGGTGCGATAGAGCCCTGGCTCGTTGATCAGGAGTTGATCAGGCGCGCATCCCGCGAGCGCCCCCATTGGCACTGGGTCTTTATCGGTAATCGCTCGCGCGGGCTGGAGATAGAAGATTTGCCGAACGTTCATTTCCTGCCGCCGGTCGCTTACGATGAATTGCCGCGCTATGCCGCAGGGTTCGATGTCTGCGTGCTGCCATGGGAGACGGAGCAGGCGTTTACCAGTTACGGCTCGGCGATCAAGGTGCGCGAGTACCTGGCGACGGGCAAACCTGTCGTAATCGCGCCGCTTCCCGAATACGAGCCGATGAAAGATGTCCTGCGCATAGCCCGTAGCCGTGATGATTTTCTGAGCCTCATACAGGACGCGCTCGACGAGCGTGGAGACGGAAGAGCGCGTGCGCGCCAGGCATCGGTCACGCACGGGACATGGGACGCACGCGCCGAATGGGTAAGCGCGCTGATCGAAGAAGCACTTTCTAAGAAATGATTAAACCAAGCGGTGATTCCAAAGCCGAGACCGTACCTTCCCAGTGACCCGCCATAACGCGCTCCCAATCCATGACAGAGCTACGGCTGACATACTGAAAAGAAAGTAATGCACGGCCAGGACGTAGCGATATTCGGTATGCGTCGCCGATTGCACGCTCAAATAGTAGGCCGGAACGATCAACAGAATGAGAATCGCGCGACCCCGCCCGGCTCTTGCCAGCACAATCAGACCGATGATCGCGAGCGGGAGCATGATTGCCGTCAGGAATAGTTTCTGCACGCCTCGAATAATAGCGCGTGGATAGCGCGTCCAGATGTAGCGGGCCGGGCCAAGCTCGAACAGCCGCGCCGCGCCAATCTGCACAACCGGAGGCGCGGGCTTTGATGCTTCGTTACTGAAGCGGATGCGTACCTGATTCGTGGCGCTCCCGCTCACAAATGGCATCTGGATCACACGGACGGGTTGCTCTTCCGGCCGTTTCGCTTCGACGGGCTCGATGATTACGGGTGCGCTCAGAGTCTCATCGCTTCCGGCGCTCACGACGTTGATGATCATGCGCCCCTGCTCAATCTTGACCGGTAACGTAAATAAGTAATCCGTATCTCTGCGAATAGCGATAGGCGCAAAGCTGAACTGTTCCCCGTACATGGAATCGTCGCCCGTGAGCTGCAGCGCCACATCCTGCGCCATGAGCGCAGCACGCGCCTGCGTTGATCGAAGAGTGCCGCCAGCAAGCAACTCCGCTGGCATGTTCGACCAGATGGGCGCGGTCTCATTTGTTAAAGTAAGCGAGTGCGTCACGGGCGGCTCCAAGGAGATGAGACGGACTCGCTCCAGCCTGAGCATCGAAGCTCCTCGACGCGCCATCACTCCCGAAAACCAGACGGGATGAGAAGTGATGACCTTGAACCCGTGGGCCAATCGCATGCGCTCGCGCCTTACTCCATCCGGATTAAAAAGCGTGCCGTAATAATCCGGCCGATTGTATCGCTCGGCCTCCCATTTCATAATCCCCATATCAGTATCGGGAATACCGAATCTCTTTTCGGTGTCATAATCACTGATGCCTTCGAGCAGTGTTTGCCCTGCTCCAAGCGAGATCGGTATAAAATGCCCGAAGACGACGGCATTGCGAATGGTAAGCGGCGCGATCAGAAGCACGGCACCGCCGAGAAGCGCCGCACAGTAGCGCAGACGCCGGCCCCGCTCGAATAGAAGGGGAATCGCGAGCGTCATAAAAGGCGCGAGCAGCATCGCGTTGGCCCTCAGCCAGCAGGAGAGACCAATAAGCGCGCCCGCCGCGACGAGCGTTAAAAGACTTGGCCTCCTGAACGCGCGAGCAAGGCAATAGATTGCCAGCAAAAGGGGTAGCACGGAGAGCGAATCCGGCAACAGGAGAACAGAGTTCCAGGCAAACTGCGGAGAGAGCGCGACCAGAAGACCCGCGATCACGGCGACGCTTCTAGGTAAGAGAAGGGCTACGATCAGAAAGATCAGGACAGCGGCCAACGCATCGCAAAGAATCTGAAAAAATTGTATGGCGGCGTCCGATTCGCCGAATACGCCGAACAACAGAGCCATCAGGATAGAATAACCGGGCGGGTGTCCCAACGTGTTCGGATCGGCGAGCGGCGAAGAGGAACTCAGAAAAGCGCCGACCCCTCCTTCGCGCAAAATGCGCGCGATGTGCCGGTAGTCTTCTGCAACTACTGTCTGGACTTTCCAGACCTCCTGGCGCGTGTCGTGCCATGACAACAGACGCACGCCAAGCGCGACCAGGAAGATAACGAGGGCGATGATAATGGTTTGCCTTCGGAATGCGCGCTCGAAGCGTTGGCCTCCTCCTCCTCCTGATTGCGCTTTGGCGTCGTGAGCGGACTCCTGTTCAGAAAAGCCGCGAGCACTCACTTCAACGCTCCCTTTGGTTTGATCTTCGCTCATCCGTCAAACTGTGAATAAAAGAATGATAATCGCCGCTTCTATCTCTTCTGAAATCCTGAGCCCTCAATCGGATTCCGACTGATAATACAGGTATCTGTTATATTAATCCTCATCAATAGTTGACGCATAACGTTCGTCCCCGGCGAAGCGGATCGAATGCTCTCTCGGATAAACATATGTGTGGTATTGCCGGACTCGTAGGGATAAATACGGAGGCGCGCATGGGCGCAATGCTCGAAAGTATTGCGCATCGCGGGCGCGATGACGAGGGGTTTTGGACATCCGCCCCTTTTGACGATCAGGGCCGACGCGTTACCTTCGGTCACCGGCGTCTCTCAATCATTGACACAAGCCACGCCGGGCATCAACCGATGCTTTCCGAGGATGGCCGCTTTGCGCTTACCTTCAACGGCGAGATTTATAATTACCGCGAGTTACGTCCGCAGCTTGAAGCGAAGGGCCATCGTTTCCGCACGGATACGGACACGGAAGTCCTGCTCGCGGCCTTTGCTGAGTGGGGCGCTGAAGGATGCCTGCCTCGTCTTAACGGCATGTTCGCGTTCGCCGTCTGGGACGACCATGAGCGCACATTGACGCTCGCGCGCGACCGTCTGGGCATCAAGCCTCTCTATTATGCGCAAGTGCAGACCGAAGAAGGCGACGCATTTCTTTTCGCCTCCGAGGCCAAAGCGATTCTGGCGAGCGGTCTTGTCCGTGCCGCGCTCGACATCGAAGGGCTCAATCAATATCTGACATTCTTGTGGACGCCCGATCCTTTCACGCTCTTTCAGGGCATACGAAAGCTCGCACCCGCGCATGTGCTCACATTCAGGGACGGACAGGTGACAGCAGAGCGAGAGTGGTGGGATGTCTCGTTCGATGAGATTGAAGAGGGCAGAAGCGAAGAGTGGTGGCGCGAACGTTTGCTGGAGACCCTTGATCGCGTCATCAAGATGGAGATGGTCTCGGATGTTCCGCTCGGCTCGTTCCTCTCAGGGGGAATTGATTCATCCGTGATCGCCGCGCTGATGAAGAATCATAGCGACGGGCGGAGAGTCTCTACTTATACCATCGGCATCGAAGCGGATGATCTGCACTACGATATTATCCCGGACGATGTGGTGTGGGCGCGGCGCGTGGGCCAACTGCTCGACACTAACTATCACGAGACGATGCTTGTGCCGGATGTCGCCGATCTTTTGCCGAAGCTCGTCTATCACATGGATGCGCCGGTCATTGATATGGCGATCCCCAGCTATCTGGTCTCTCGTGCGGCGCGCGAGAATTTGACAGTGCTGCTGTCAGGGATGGGGGGCGATGAGGTCTTCGCCGGATACCCGCGCAAGCTGGCGATGAAGATCGCGGGCATGCTCGATCCTGTGCCGGGGTTCGTGCGTCGTCCTTTGATAGGGGCGATGGCGGCGGCGCTGCCGGGCGGCCTGCCCGGAAGACTAACGGGGCCGCTGCGTAACGCGAAAAAGTTTGCCAGAAGCGCCGCGCTTGAGTTTGAAGACCGATACCTAGGCTACGGCACATATTTTACTAACGACGCGAAGGGGCAGCTTTATACAGACGAGATGAGGGAAGCGACCCGTAGCATGGACGCTTATCGCGAGCACCGCCGCTACTTCTCGCGTGTCCGGCACGCAGCGCCCTTGAATCAACTGCTCTATGTTGATTTGAAGACGTTTTTGCCCTGCCTGAATCTTGAGACGACCGATAAGAC
>JBKKAL010000190.1:0-13314 GCA_046714695.1 Pyrinomonadaceae bacterium | reverse complement strand
TCGGCTTCAAAGAGATAGAGCCTTATTATCACAATCCTGTTGAGGGCGCGCTCTTTATGGAACTGGAGCTGAAGTAAGGCCGGGCAGAGCGTATTTGCATTTCGATTATCTACGGCGACTTAGGACTTGCCGTCAGGGTCGCACCTGTGCCAAAGTCTTTTCGCTTTCCATTCCAACAAAAATATTTCGGGAGGGTAATTCATGCCAAGAATCGAGGCGGAGACCGTCAACGGCCCCATCGCCTTTGACGCCGAACAGGGACGCAAACTCGTGCTCGCGATTGAGGACGCGGGCATTGATATCCTGCACCGCTGTGGCGGCAATGGGAAATGCACTACCTGTCGTGTCGAAGTTCTGGCGGGCGACCCCGGCGAGATCGGCGAGCTTGAGCGTAATCGTCTGGCGATGGAGACGGGGCTTGCAGAGAATGTTCGTCTCTCTTGTCAGATGAGGGTGGGCGACGATTTAAAAGTTAACGTCGTCAATCAAGCGAGCGTGCGCGGGATTCCGGCAGGGACAAGGCCAAACGAGGATTAGGAGCGGCCGCTAGTGTTGAAACGCTTCCTGCACGCTAGAAACGCTTCCGACCGGGACTATTAAGTTATTGCGTCGCATCCTTTGCGGTGTTAATCTTCGCGCGTAAACTTTAGTTAAGACAGTTAAGTGTTGACCGTGAACACGGCCCGGGGTGGCCTTGATCTCTTCTATAGGAGGAGAGGCAGCCCACGCAAGTTGCCTTCGGACATAGCGATCCGGGGCTACAGGCGGCCCCGGTTTTTCGACCCCTGACATCAAGCTTCACACACCAAAAGCCTATCGGAGGACGTATGTTGATAGAGTCAAACGCTCATTTCTCGACCTTACTTTCGATGATCCAGAGTCTTGTGAACACGCCGGACGGAACCGCAATCGTAAAAGTCCTTTTACGCTGGAGCCATTTCGTCGCGGGCATCACGTGGATCGGACTTCTCTACTTCTTCAACCTGATCAACGTCCCCTTTCAAAAAACTCTGGACGCGCCGACCAAGGGCAAGGTCAACCCGGAGCTTTTGACGCGCACGCTGTGGTGGTTTCGCTGGGGCGCTGTCGTCACCGTTCTGGTCGGCCTGACCTATTACGCGATGTATATACTCGCGCCCGAATCAAAGGCGGCGGGCGTCAACCCCTGGGCCCAGTTGGGCATCTGGTTCGTGATCGTGCTGGTCACATACGCCATCATGTTCGCGCTCTACCGCGTGCCCGCGCTGACCAAAGACGGTCGCATCCTCGCCGTCGTGATCTTTATACTGATGCTCGTGATGACGTGGGCCATCCTTTATGTGATGGGCAATGCGAGCAATGTGACGGACATCGTCGGCAACAAAACTTATTTGGGTAACAAGTCGCTTTCAATCGGGGTGGGCGGCGGGATGGGCATCCTTATGATGTTGAATGTGTGGGGCGTGATCTGGCCCGCGCAAAAGCGCCTCATCGCCTGGACTCGTGACAATGCGGAGAACGGGACGCCGATTCCGCCGGAGGCGGCAGGGCTCGCGCGCAAGGCATTTTTGGCCTCGCGCACCAACGCGTGGCTTTCTCTGCCGATGCTTTTCTTTATGGCGCAATCGCACGACTACGCCTTCTTCGCCGGTAAATAGCGCGAAAAGGTACGGACTGAAAAAGTGTGGCCGCAAAGCCATAAGGCTTTCGGTCGAAAATGAGACCAGTGCGGACGTGAGGGCGCGCTTTCTGTAAGGCGATCAGGTGACCCTGCCCGCACTGGTTTTTCCGTTCCGTAACATTTATGCTTGAGCCACACAACGGATTCGCCACATTTGCACGCGATAGTGAAACCGAAAACTCGATTCCGGGTTTCACAACCTTTAAGGCGATCAATGTCCCTTGAAGATGACCTGATCGCTGGCAGCGGTAATACGCAGGAGACAAAGAGATGAGCACTAATGGTTCATACGAGCCCAAGCAATTTAATCTGAGCGGCCTCAAAGGCATCTCCGACCAGACTCTTGAGATGCACTTCAAACTGTATGAGGGGTACGTCAAAGAGACCAACAAGCTGACGGAGAAAATTTCCGAGTTCCTGGCGGACGGCAAGGTGGATCAGGACGAGATGCCTGCCTACTCGGAACTGACGCGCCGCCTGGGCTTCGAGTACAACGGCATGGTGCTGCACGAATACTACTTCGGCAACATGAAGAAGGATGGCACGGGCGACCCCGGCCAGACTTCAGCTTTCTATAAAGCGGCGGCAAAATCCTTCGGCAATTACGACATCTGGAAGGCCGATTTCGTTGGCGTGGGCAAGATGCGCGGCGTCGGCTGGGCCATGTGCTACCAGAACCCCGCGAACGGGCGTTTGTCGAACCACTGGATTACGCTGCACGAGACCGGCAACGTCTCCGGCTTCACGCCCGTACTCGTGATGGACGTGTGGGAGCACGCCTTTATTCTCGACTACAAACCGGCCGATCGTCCGAAGTACATCGAGGCATTCTTTACGAACATTGACTGGGCCACCGTCGAAGGGCGTTTGAAACAGGACGCGGCGCAGCGAACGACGGGGTAAACGAAAAACGGCAAATTGTTGTCGGGCCGACAAGAGCCGGCAGTCGTCCGCATCGAATGCCTCGACCTCTGGCTCTTGCTTCTTTTAGGTGTGTTATTCTTCGCACCAAGTCGTATTCACTTTTAGAGGAGAGGACAAATCTATGAAGCGCATATCCCTGTCACTAATCATCCTCGCGCTTTCGGCCGTGACGTTAGCGGGTTGTACGAGCGCCGACAATACGAACTCGAACACGACGGCGACGACCAACATCACGCCGCCGACGGCGACGCCCGCGACACAGAATCTCTCTGTGGTCGAGCGACCGCAAAAGATCAAAGATATGATGACGGCGCGCGGCGAGCAGGATCAGGCCAAGCCTGTACTGAAATTTGTGGAGCCCCGCGAGGGTGCGACCATTACGGGCTCGACCGTCAACGTTAAGCTGAACTTGAGCGGCGATCTCAAGGGATACGAGCCGCACAAAGACCCTGCGACGCAGAAGGGCAATCACATCCACATCATTCTGGACAACCAGCCCTACGAGGCTTACTACGAATTGGGCCAACCCTTCGAGTTGCGTAACGTCTCGGAAGGCAAACACACCCTGCGCGTCTTCGCTTCGCGCCCGTGGCACGAGAGCTATAAGAACGAGGGCTCTTTCCAGATGGTCAGCTTTACGGTCAAAGGCGGCGGCGATGCATCGAAGCCGACGACGACCAATAGCGGGCAGGTGATGGCGAACAACAACTCGAACAGGAATAGCAACACCGCCAATCGAAACGCTGCTAATAGCAACATCGCCAATAGCAATGCGGCCAACAGCAACGCCGCGCCGCGCGAGGGCAAGGACGTAGCGTCCGGCACCGCGACCGATGTTGATCCCAAAAAACCGCTCCTCACCTACAGCCGTCCGAAGGGCGAGAACAAGGGCGAGGATGCCGACCCCATCATGATTGACTTCTGGCTGACTAATGCAAAATTGCAGGGGGACGGCGGCGAGTATCGCGTGCGTTATTCGGTGGACAATGCAGAACCGAAGTACATAGATAAGTGGGAGCCAATCTGGCTCACTGGCTGGACGGCGGGGACGCATCGCGTCAAGGTTGAACTCGTGGATAAGAGCGGCAACGTGGTTGCTAATGGAGATTACAACTCGACGACGCGCGAGATCACCGTCGTCAAGTGATGAAAGGGAAGTAAAGGGCCGGAGAGAAATAAAAGTACAGCGCCGGACAGTAGCCCCTGAAAGGGGCGATAGAATGTAGCCCACGGCGCAAGCCGTGGGAGAGAGTTAGAAAAAATTAGAGCCCCGCAAGGGGCGACAGAAATTCAACGTTGAGAAGTAGTCTCGATTGAATCTCTTTCGCCCCTTGCGGGGCTCTCTTAATCTTTATCTAGCATTATCACCACCGCTAGCGCCGTGGGCTATATTATGCCGCCCCTTTCAGGGGCTGATGAGGATGGCGCAAACAAGGTGCAGGCTTTAGCTGATTACCATCACTAGCCTGGCCCATTAGATATTATTTCGCGCTGCTTTTCTTCGTCGCCCGCTTTTTTGTGCTCTTCTTCTGCGCCGTAGTTTTTCGTGGGCTGCGTTTGCGTGCTGCGGGCTCGCGCTTCATCCCGATCCCCATCAGCTCTTTGGCGATATTCACGCCGAATAATTCCTCTACCTTGTGCGCCACGGCGGGCAGGATATAACTTTGACCTAAGGTCGCCAGCCCATCAAAAACAGTATCGGTGAAGTCGTTGGCCTGCGAGGAGCGGCCGCCGCGAGAGGAGTGTGCGTGATCGCCCTGCCGCATGAGCGCGATGCTGTAGCCGACGGCGACGCCGACGGCGACCGCGCTGACGCCCCAGACGAGCGGGTTTTTTTGAAACTGCTCCTTCCAATCGAGAACATCGCTGACCGTCTCTTTGACAGTCTCATACTGCTCCGACACCGTGTCCTTAATCTCATCAACGGTCTGTGAGATAGAATCACGTGTCTCTTCCATACGACGCTGTAGCACTGCTTTGCTTGGAGTCTCTTCGTCGCGAGCGACGAGAGCCGCGCTTTTCTTTTCGGCCATTGTTCTTTACACCCTTTACACGAAATATAGCTCGTGGGACGAGCAGAGTCGTCTCTGTCTGCCGGCAAATAATAATCAGGGGGAATTTTGTTAATATAAACGTTCTGATAAAGCTCTTCAACAGAGAAGGCCGGCTTTGGCGACGGAAACCACTCCTGAACTTAAACTCTCGCTATTCAACGCGCTCGCGCGCGAGGCTGCTGCGTGCCGCCTGTGCCCTGCGATGTGCGAGAGAGCCGCTGTCTTAAGCGAGCATAACGGAGAGACCTCTGCGCGCTTGATGTTTATAGGTGAAGCGCCGGGAAGACAGGGCGGAGACCGCACACGCATTCCCTTCTCCGGTGATGCTTCGGGCCGTAACCTTCAACGCTATCTTGATTCCATTGAACTCAGACGCGCCCGCATCTTTTTTACCAACGCGGCTCTCTGCAATCCGCGTACTTTAACGGGCGCAAACCGCACCCCGACCAGGCTGGAGGTCGCCAACTGCTCGGATTTCCTGCGACGGCAGATCGAGATTATTGATCCGCGCGTCGTCGTCACGCTCGGCGCAGTGTCGCTTGCTGCGCTCAAAAGCATTGAGTATCATGAATTGATACTGAAAGAAGCGGCGGGCAAAATCTTTAAGTGGCAGGAGCGTCTGCTCGTGCCGCTCTATCATCCGAGCCCGCAGGTGCTCGCTTCGCATCGTCGTGAAGCGGCGCAGCTTACTGATTACAGGGCGCTCAAGCGTGCGATTAGTCGCGCTCGCTTGACGAGTGGAAAGCTGTAAAAATTTTCTGAGACATCATGAGCGAGGCAGCCGAACAGATAGCAGTTCATAAATCGCCGCTCGACGAGGCGCACCATAGGCTTGGCGCATATCTTGCAGAGCGCGACGGCTGGTCTGTACCCGCCTCCTATGGTGATACCTCTGCTGAGTACGCGGCTGTGCGCGAGGACGGCGCAGGCTTGATTGATTTCTCTTCGCGCGCGCGCATCGAAGTGAGCGGCGCGGAGGCCGTTCAATTCCTCAACGGTCTCGTCACCAACGACATAAAAACGCTGGCCGACGGAGCGTGGGTGCTCGCGGCCTTTCCGACCCCGCAGGGACGCCTCATCAGCAGCACTCGCGTTCTTCGTCGCGGCGACTCTTTTCTCTTCGATACTGAAAGCGTCTCTCGCGCTACTCTCTTTAAAACGCTCGAACGCTTTACGCTCGCAGGAGATTTTCACGTCGCGGACAGGACAGAGACGTTGGCCCATCTTTCCATACAGGGCGCGCGCGCGGCGGAAGTAGTCGGCCAGGTGTTCGGGCAGGAGGAGGCGGCAAGCCTGGAGCGATGGCACGTTTTAACAATCGCGTGGAAGGATGCGACGCTCAGCATTATCCGCGCCACTCATACCGCCGAAGATGGTGTTGATATATTTGTTGACTCAAGCCACGCTTTATCCTTATGGGAGGCTCTGACCTTAAATGGCGCGCGCCCCGTCGGGTTTGATGCGTTGGAGATTTTGCGTATCGAAGCGGGATTGCCGCGCTACGGCCTGGATATGGACGAGACGAACATCGTCACGGAATCGGGGCTCGACGAGGCAGTCAGCTATACGAAGGGTTGCTACACGGGTCAGGAGATCATCGCGCGCATACACTGGCGCGGCCACGTCGCCAAAAAACTGACGGGGCTGCGCTTCAGCGAAGAGGGAATAGTTGAGCGCGAGTCAAAAATCCTGGCGACGGATGGTAAGGAGATCGGTCGCGTTACCTCAAGCGCCTTCTCGCCGCGACTGAAGAGAACCATCGCGCTCGGCTACATCAAGTACGACTATCTCGAACCGGGAACACCCGCGCGCGTGCGCGTAGGAGATGAGGAGCGCGAGGCCGTAGTCACAGAACTCCCCTTCGTGCGCGGGGGCTGGTTTGATGCTAATGATGCGACCGGGGAGACGAGTACGTGAGCGAACAGACGCCCTCTATCGAAACCTCTGCGCCGCGCGATCTGGATTTTGCGCAGGCGCGTCTCGCCTACTCGATCATTCAATCTCTTCTGGATCATACGCGGGTCATCAGCGACCTGATCGCTTTGATGGCGCAGGTGCTTGACGAAGATACGACGAAAGCCCTGACGATGACTCCTAACTGGGCCGCCTATCTCGAAAGCCGCCGTGAGCTAGAGAAAACACGCGCCGATATAGAAAAGTTCGCCGAAGTGATGAAGGAACTCGGCGAAGGCGAGAAATCCTAATCCCCTTCGGGGCTATTTATCACGGGCTCTCAAAGCTCGACGGGCGCAACCATCTCATTTCCGTCTCAAATTAAAAAAGCGATGGCAGGTCTTCCAGATCAGTCGGGTCAACGATTGACTGGCCGAGCATGCGCTTCAGTTTATTTGCGCTCGCGGGCGCGTGCCCTTCGTAGTAGTTGCTGAAATACGCATAGATGTCTACGACGCGTTCATCGAGTGCGGCGATCAATTCGTGCCAGCCATGCAGGTTGACGCTCTGCGGCCGCTCGACAATATCGAAGCGTGTGAGGTCGCGTTCACCCATCCAGCGTATATAGGCGAACGGAGCCGTCGCCTTCTCGGCCAATCGCCATAAGGCATCGCGCGGAATCCAGCGGCCTTCAACGAGCGCGAGCGAGATGTTGTAATTGGATAAGAGGTCTAAAGTGCCTTCGGTTGTCCAATCGCGGCTGCGGAATTCTATGCTAAAGCGTATGTCGTGCGGCAGTCCTGGCAAAAATTCTCTGAGCGCACGCTCGTTCTCAGGCGTCGCATCGAACTGCGGCGGCATTTGAATCAGAACCACTGCGAGCTTCTCATCAAGAAGGCGCACGCGGTCGCAAAACTCCGCCAGAATCTCCGCGCTTCCGCGCCTCAAAGCATATTGATGCGTGATCTCCTGCGGCAGCTTGAGCGAGAAGGAGAACCTGCGGGGCGTTCGCCTGTTCCAGCCGTCAACGGTCTGGATAGACGGCACGGCGTAAAAGGTCGAATCCACCTCAACCGTCTCGAAGACACGCGCGTAAGCCTCCAGCATACCGGCGGCGCGCGTGCCGTGCGGGTAAAAGACCGCATCGCTGCCCACAGGCCCGGTCACCCAGTCCTCGTAATTCCATCCCTGGCAACCGACGTGAACATCTGCTTGTGACTTTGTCCGAGACATAAAAGATTATCTTCCGGCCATCAGCGCTTTAAACAATAACGACCGTTTTTCTCTCTTCTAAACTTTACATTCGATCAGTTGAATAATGCCGAAGAAGCGGCGCTCGACGCGCACCGTTTGAAGTCCGGCGCGGCGCGCTTCTTCTGCTGTCCGGCGATTAAAGTGATCATCGAAAAGCGCCACCGTCAAAATACTGAACGCGTCGAAGAGCCAGCCGAGCAATCCGTCCGGCCGCACATGCTCAAGCATAGCGATAGTTCCGCCGGGGCGAACGACACGGCTAAGTTCCATAAAAGCCCGGCGGGGCGAAGCGACCGAGCAGAAGACGAGCGTTGCCAGCGCGGCATCGAACGAAGCATCCGCGAAGGGAAGCACCTCGGCGCTCGTTTGCACCAGATGCACACTGTCGGGCCGTCGTTTGCCGCTTGCGATCTGAATCATCTCACAACTCGGCTCGCTCGCCACGCCACGCGCCTCGCGCGGGTAGTAAGGAAAATTGAGCCCCGTGCCCGCGCCGACCTCCAGAATGCGAGCGCCCTCCGGCAATGCTGCAAATGTCCTGGCGCGAAGGCGCGCGAGAAACCATCTTTCAAGCGGACGCATAGCCTCGTCATACCTGGCAGCGAGCCGATCATAAACGACCCGCGCACGTTTTGTTGGCACAGTTTCCTTCTCCACACACACGCTCTCTCTTTGCTCGACCTCAATCAATAACGCCTTGAAGAATGAGCGTCCCTGCATGTATCTGCTCGCCGTCCACTGCTGCTTGACCAGCACTCCAAGCATAACCTCAATCGGGGCGTCCGGCTACAAGAGACTTTTGAGGTTCAGATAATGAATTCACCTCAGGCTTTGACGAAACCGAAAACCGGGTGCGCGTCTTCGATCATCCGTCAACCAGATTGACCGGAGGCCTCTCATGTTGACCGATGCGGTCAAATTTGAATGCTCGCCAGTGAATCCTTCTTGTGGTTAAGCGCAACAGGGCCAACTGTTTAATGCATAGGAGCGAGACGGCATGAAGGTTGCTCAAGAGTTATATGCGTGCGGGTCTCTATCCTTACGCCAGTTGCCTGCTATCCCCCGACGAGTTGCGAGTTTGAAGGAGTCCGATAGATGAAAACGAGGAATCATTTCCCTGTTGCGGCGTGGCTCACCTCTCTGATTTTATTGGCGACGCTGTGGGCGGGCATCACGCTTAGCGAAAACACTGTGGGCGCGCAATCAAGTCAAAGGTCTGCGGCGCATGCGCAAAAGCTATCGCTCGATCTCAACGAACGTGCCCTTGAGGGCGCTGGCCGCCTTGAAGTCATTCTTCAGTTGAACGGTAAACCGAGTGGCCGCCTCAACGCGCTGCTCAATCGCAACGGCGTTCATGTCCGCGCGAAGTTTCGCAGCTTCAATTCCTACGCGATTGAGCTGCCCGCCAGCGCCGTCGAAGAGCTGTCCTCCTTTAACGAAGTCGCACATATCTCCTTGAACAATCGCATCGAGTCTTTCGGTCATGTTTCCAATACGACCGGCGCGGATGCTGTACGCCCGCCCGCCTTAACGTCCGCCTTACCGGCCACCGGCGCGCTTGACGGCACGAGCGTCGGGATAGCGATCCTGGATTCGGGTATTGATCTGTCTCACAAAGCATTCCTGGATAAGAGCAACAATCTGCGCGTTCTCACCAGCCGCGACTTCACAGGCGAGGGACGCGTGGATGATCCATACGGGCACGGCACACACGTCGCTTCAATCGCAGGGGGTAATGGCCGGATCTCGAATGCTGAATACATAGGGATTGCGCCCAACGCCAACATCATCAATCTTCGCGTGCTGAATTCTCAGGGAGCAGGAACAGTCTCGTGGGTCTTGAGCGCGCTCGACTGGGTGATGGTCAACCGCGATCTCTACAACATTCGTGTCGTCAACATGAGTCTCGGCATGCCCGCCGTGGACTCTTACAAGAATGATCCTGTGTGTCTCGCAGTTCGTCGCCTGGTTGACTCGGGCGTCGTCGTCATCGCGTCCGCCGGTAACAACGGCAAGAACAGCGCCGGTCAAAAAATCTACGGGCAGATCAAATCGCCCGGTAATGAGCCCTCGGCCATTACGGTCGGTGCGGCTAATACTTACGGCACGGATGTTCGCAGCGATGATACGGTCACAAGTTTCAGCTCGCGTGGGCCAACCCGCAGTTTTTGGACGGACGCTGCCGGTGTCAAGCACTATGACAATCTGATCAAGCCGGACATCGTCGCTCCCGGCAACAAGCTCGTCTATGCGGAGGCCGTTGATAATCTAATCGTGCGACAGAATCCGCAGTTGGATGCCGGAGTGAGCCCGGTTGACAACCGCAAGATGATGTTTATGAACGGCACTTCGATGGCAGCTCCGGTCGCCGCAGGCGCTGCTGCTCTTCTCCTGCAAGCCAATCCGAGCCTCACGCCCAATCTAGTTAAGATGATCCTGATGTACACGGCACAGTCTCTGGCGAACTGCAATATGTTCGAGCAGGGCGCGGGCGAGTTGAACATCGAAGGCGCAGTGCGGCTGGCAGGGCTCGTGCGCAAAGATCTTTCGGCGGCCACGCCGCTCGGCGCACCGCTCTTGACAACCCTCGTCGCTCCCGTGCCGCAGACGACTATCGCCGGTCAGACCTTCAACTGGTCGCAGGGCGTTATCGCCGGCCACACTTTCGCTCATGGTTCTGCTCTCATCACTAAATACCAGAAGGTCTATGCTCTGGGCGTGGTGCTCGCAGATGGCGTCGTCTTGGCCGACGGTGTTGTCCTCGCGGATGGCGTCGTCCTCGCAGATGGTGTCGTCCTCGCCGATAAGACAAAGATGTCCGACGGTATCCTCGTCGGCGATCATGTTTTGACGAGCAATGGTGTGGTGCTGGCAGATGGCAGGCCATTCATGGATATTCGTATGTTGCTCAGCGACGGCGTGGTGCTGGCAGACGGCGTTGTTCTCGCCGATGGAGTGGTGCTCGCCGACAATACTGTGCTTGGTAACGGAATATTACTCAGCGATGCCGTGCTGCAAGCGCTATCCGCGCGCATCAACGGAGACGAGACCGTCGAGATGGACTTGGAAGCAGATACCGGGATGGATTACCTGGGTTACTGACCCGGATAAATCATGGATTTAACCCTGATCATTTATTCGACGCGCCTTCAGTCGTAATTCCAGGAGTAGATAAATGCAATCTTCGTCCGCACAAGTCATGAACATAGGGCTCGGCACGCAAAAACGGACGCGCTCCGATCAATCGTTGAGCGTTGGAAAGCTAATGGCCTGCGACCGCGACGAAGTCCTCTGTTTTCTCGCCGCGCGCGCCGTTCACACTGTTTTTATGGCCGGGCTGATACGCGACAACGGTCTCATCAGCCCGCTCAATCGCGGTTCCTTCTACGGCTGTCGCGATCAGGATGGTTGTTTAGAGGGCGTGGCTCTGATCGGACATGCCACATTGATCGAGGCCAGAAGCGAGGCGGCAATCGCGGTCTTCGCGCGCCTCGCGCAAAGTTGCTCGCTCTCACATCTGATCAGGGGTGAGGAGCATGAAGTTGAGAGCTTCTGGAATAGTTATGCGCTGCAACAGGGGCGCGAGCCGCGTTACGTCTGTCGAGAAATGCTGTTCGAGCATCGCGGGCCGGTCAAGCCGCGTAAAGCTGTCACAAGATTGCGACAGGCCACGCTAAACGATCTGGCGCTGGTAATGACGACCAATGCCGAGATGGCTTTTGAAGAATGCGGCATCAATCCGTTGGAGCGCGATGCGCTCGGTTTTCGCCAGCGCACGGCGCGACGTATCGAGCAGGGGCGCGTCTGGGTGTGGATCGAGAATGGGCAGTTGATTTTCAAGGCGGACGTTGTGTCCGACACGCCCGAAGCTGTCTATCTCGAAGGCATCTATGTTCACCCGCAGCAGCGACGCAAGGGGTACGGGCTGCGCTGCATGGCCCAGCTCTCCCACAATCTACTGGCGCACACAGAGGCCGTTTGCCTGGTCGTCAATCACAAACAGAAAGAGGCGCAGTCGTTTTACAGAAAAGCCGGTTACACGCATATATGCGATTACGATACCGTCTATCTGCAACAGCTTCACTGAGGAGACGAAGCATTTGTGCCCTCAAAAGAGTTATTGAAGCAACTGCCGTTTCAATAAACTATGATGCTCGCGGCGCGCTGATCCCACAAGCGCAATCGAAGACGTCTCACGCCCCGGCCTCAAACATTTTCGAGACGCACGGCCTACCCTTCGCGTCACACGTTGACAAAAGATTCCAGCGCGCTTCGTGCCGGAGGCTGGCAGGCCAGCAGTGATCTCGCTTTGGAGTTATCAGGGATAGAGTATGTCCAAAGAAGTGCCGCAAACAAAAAGTCGCATCTTTCAGTCGGCGGTGAGCGCCGTCGGCCTCTGTGTGTGGCTGGCTGCGGCAGGCGTTCTCTTTACTAACTACTCGCTGCGGCATCAATTAATCGTGCTGGCGCTCATTCCTTTGACCCTCATCGTCAGCTTGTTCATGAACGTTTTTCAGCTCCCGTCAGGCGCGAAGCTGACCAACGAAAAATTCAACTTCACCCTCTCGGATGCCATCATTCTTGTGGTCGCCTACTGGTACGGACTCGCCCCGGCGATCTTCGTCGCAGGCATCGAAGGCTTTAACGCCTCGCGCCGGACATCGCGCCGGGCATCTAATATCCTTTTCTCATCAGGCATGATCTCGCTGGCGGCAGCGGCGGCGGCCGCAACCACGAGCGCGATGCTGGGCCAACCGTTACTCGCGGCGAGCGCTGAACACAACGATTCTTTCATCATCGTCGCGCTTACGCTGCTGGTGGCGAGCATCGTTCAGACAATCATCAACATGGGATTGCTCTCGACGTTGCTGGCGCTGCGCCACTCAAGTTCGATCACGAGCGGCTTTCGTGAACAACTGGTCTGGGCGATACCGATGTTTTTATCAACCAGCGCCGCGGCCAGCTCGATGAACGTCGCTATTCAACAGGGGCCGCTGGCGATGACGGTCATCGGCGGCTCGCTGATCATCTCTATCTACTTCTGGCATCGCCAGTATTGCTTCCAGATTCAGGCACGCGTTGAGACCACGGAGAAAGCGCACCGCGAGACGATTGAAGCGCTCGCGGTCGCCATCAACGCCAAGGACGAGGTGACGCACGATCATGTCCTGAGAGTGCAGATTTACGCGGCGGGCGTGGCGCGACTGCTCGGCTGCACAGGGGACGAGATCGAAGCCCTCAAAGCCGGGGCGCTCCTGCACGACATCGGCAAGATCAGTGTGCCCGATTACATCTTGAACAAACCGGGCAAGCTCACCGCCGCAGAGTTCCAGAAGATGAAGTTGCACACCATTATCGGGGCACAGATACTGGGGCGCGTCGAGTTTCCATATCCGGTCGTGCCGATTGTGCGTCATCATCACGAACGCTGGGACGGCCAGGGTTATCCGGACGGCTTAAAGAGTGAGGCGATTCCTTTGACCGCGCGTATCCTCACCGTCGTTGATTGCTTTGACGCGGTGCGCGAAG
>JBKKAL010000189.1:0-19446 GCA_046714695.1 Pyrinomonadaceae bacterium | reverse complement strand
GGATGAATCAGTCTTCGCGCTTGGGTTTCCAAAGGGGCGCAGCATCCCTTTGGTCAAGGGTGGGGTGAATGCCCCACCTGCGAAGGCGAGACGTGCGGCATGTTTTTAGCCGCCGTCGAGTTTACTTAAATTCATAAATAGCGTCCGTTTTGTTGCTCGTCCGCTTTTTACTGGCAAAATAATGACTCATTCCTCGAATCGGGCACGAAAGTTACGCCTGAAAAAATAATTTACTTCGGGAGTGTTAATAAATACCCTTGGGCGACGTTATTAAAGGTGAGGACAGCTTGAAGGAGGACGATGTGCCAGCAACCGCCGCGCATTTGAAACCGCTCCCCAATCCGCCGGATGCGTTGGAGAGCCTGTTTCGCGAACATCACCAACAAATTTTTCGCACCGCTTACCGCATTACGGGAAGCCCTACGGACGCCGAGGATGTGCTGCAAACGGTCTTCTTACGTCTCATGCGACGCGAGAGTGACGGCTATGATTTCGCGCCGAGCCCCGCAGCCTATCTGGTGCGCGCGAGCATCAATGCATCCCTCGATGTCATACGCAGCCGCCGCAGCGACCCATCCGTCAATCTTCAGGACAAAGAGGCGGAGACAATCGCGACTCTGACGGCCAGTCCCGAAGCGCAACACGAAGATCGAGAGCTTCGTCTCTTGATCCGTCAGGCCGTCGCCACGCTTGGCCCGAAGTCCGCCGCAGTTTTCGCGCTGCGTTACTTTGAGGGGTACGACAATCGAGAGATAGGCGAGATGCTCGGCACATCGCAGATGGTTGTCGCTGTCGTCCTGCACCGCTCGCGCCTACGCCTGCGTAAAGAGATCAGCAAGTATTTGGAGAAACAACATGAAACACAAAAGTAATGAATCGGATGTCGTTTTGGATCGCGTGATTGACGGGATGCGCAATGAAGAAATAAACCCGGCCATCCTAGAGGGCGCTGCGGCGCGCGTCTGGTCGCGTCTCTCGGATGAGCGGGCAAACGCTACGCCGTCCGATCAGGTCGAAGCTGCGGCTTCCGAGTTGATCGAAGGGTGCGCCGATTTTCAATCGCTGATCCCTGCCTACCTGCGCGGGCAATTAACGGAAGCGCGTGCGCTTCTGCTCGCGGATCACACGCACGAATGTATCCCCTGTCGCAAGGCACTCAAGCAGGCACGCTCCGGTCGAGCTGTGCCGCAGATGCTTCCGGCTCAATTCAAGGAGACTCCCACCTCCGCGTTGCAGTATGCCAACTGGCGTTGGGGAGTCGCCGCCGCACTCATCATCGGGTTCGTTCTCTCGACGATGTTGGTCTTCCAGCGCTTCAATTCGGGCGCGGCGCGCGCCATCGTGATACAGGCTCAAGGGCCTATCTTTAGAGTCTCCGGTACGGAGAGCCGCGCGCTCGCAGTCGGTGAAGAGATTCCAAAGGGCGAAAAAATTCGCACGGCTAAAGATGCCTACGCTGTGGTGCGCCTCGAAGACGGCTCGCTCGTCGAGACAAAGGAACGCTCCGAGCTTTACGTCTCGGAGAATTCACAGGGCGTGACTATTCATCTTGATCGCGGAAACGTGATCGTGCAGGCCGCCAAACAGCGCGAGCGTAATCTCTATGTCGCCACGCCGGATTCTTTAGTGTCGGTCACTGGAACTATCTTCGCAGTCAATAGCGGGACAAAGGGATCGCGCGTATCTGTTGTCGAGGGCGAGGTTCATGTCAATCATGCCGGCAACGAGCGCGTTCTTCACCCCGGCGATCAAACGACGACGCAGGCGAGCCTCGAGCGTGTGTCCATCAAGGATGAGATCGCCTGGAGTCCGAGGGCGGAAGAGTACGGCAAGCTTCTCGCCGATCTGGCGGCGCTTCGCAAAGAAGTAGATCAAAAGGTCTCGCAACCGGAGGCGCGCTTCTCCACGCGCTTTCTCAATCTGCTGCCCGAAGGCACTGTGCTTTACGCCGCCCTGCCCAACCTCAGCGCTACTTTGAGCGAGTCGCACAAGATAATGCAGGATCGCATCAATCAGAATCCGGCGCTTCGCGAGTGGTGGGAGAAAGAGCAGGCAAACGAACGTCGCGGCCCCGGATTGGATCTGATGATCGGACAGATTCGAGAGTTCGGCGAATATCTCGGAGCTGAGGTCGTCGCCTCCGCCGAGATGAGCGAAGAGGGCGGGCCTGATAACTTTCTCGTCCTCGGCGAATTGAAAAATTCAGAGGGCTTTCGTCCATACGTCGAGCAAAAGATCAAGGCGATCAACCTGCTCGCCAAAAACGCTCCCGTAGTGCGCATTATTGACGACCCGTTGAGCATCGCTGCCACTACGGCCACCACGACGCCCACCACGAGCGACCCGAAGCAGCCGAAAGAGATTCTCATCTGGATTCAGAAAGATTTCTTCGCCGTCGCTCCGAAGCTTGAGCAATTGCAAAGACTTCAACAAACATTTCAATCCGGGGCAGGCAGCCCATTTGCCGCCACGCCCTTCTATGCGCGCATCAGCGAGGTTTACCGCGAAGGAGCTGGCCTCGTGGTCGCCGCAGACCTGGAGAAGATAATCGCCCGCGCCGTGCGCGACAGCGAGAAGTCTAAAGAAGATGCTGTGCGCACCGAGGCCTATCGCAAACTCGGCCTGCTCGATCTGAAGGCTTTTATCGTCGAGCAAAAGGAGACTGACGGCCATACGCAGAGTCGCGCCAGCCTGACCTTTAACGAGGGACGACGAGGCATTACTTCATGGCTCGCCGCGCCCGGGCCTATGGGCGCTCTGGAATACGTCTCGCCGGATGCGAACGTCGCGACTGCCTTCGTTGTTAAAGAGCCCACGGCGCTAGTTGATGACCTGCTCGGATTTATGGAGACGGCTTCGCCTGATCTGCGAAAAAATCTACAGGAGATGGAAACCAAGCAGGGCATTAACATCCGCAACGACTTTGCCGCACCGCTTGGCGGCGAGTTCGCCTTCGCCATTGATGGGCCAATCCTGCCGACGCCCTCATGGAAAATGGTCTTTGAAGTTTATGACCAGGTGCGTCTGCAACAGAGCTTTGAGCGTGTGGTGGAACAGTTGAACCAGTGGGCCGCACGCGAGGGCAAAGCCGGATTGCAATGGGAGCGTAACGAATCGGGCGGACGCACCTTCTATGCTCTAAAGTCCGGCACCCTGGGTCTTGAGGTTCACTACGCTTACGCTGACGGATACCTCATCGCAGCGCCGAGCCGCGCGCTGGTTGATCGGGCGATACGTTATCGTGAATCCGGCTATACGCTGTTGCGCTCACCACGATTCACCGCGCAGTTGCCCGCCGGGGGCAATACAAACTTCTCCGCGCTCTTTTATCACGACCTTGCGCCTTTGATTGAGCCGCTGGCTGAGCGTATGGCGAAGTCCAAGAGCCTGCCGGCAGAACAACAGGAGGCGTTAAAGTCAATCTCAGCATCTACACCGCCGACACTCGCCTATGCCTATGCGCAGGGAGACAGGATTACTCTCGCCTCGAACACAGAGGGAGGCCCATTCGGTTTGAGTCCGAGCAGCTTGCTCGGTCTGCCCAGCGCCTTCGCCATTCAGCACATCATGAGTGAGGCGATGGGCGGGAAAAATTCAAACCCGTAATCAGCATGTAACGCCTGCGGGAGGGAACTCGTGCCCTCCCGCAGGCGTAACTCTTCTTGACCTTTGAGGCGAGAGAGGCAGAGAATCAACTCCTGATGAATCCGGTTATCACCCTAGATGGATTGGGCGTGCTGTTAGGCGGGCGACCGATACTGAAAGATTTGCGCGGCTCGCTCACAGGGCGCTCCATCGGTTTGCTTGGGCCAAACGGCGCGGGCAAGACCACCCTCATTCACACCCTGCTTGGATTCCACAAAGCCTCGGCAGGCACGGCGCATATCTTCGGCCAGGATATCACGCGAGACGCCAAACAAATCCGCACCCTCACGGGCTACATGCCGGAGCGCGATTCATTTATCGCACAGATGACCTGTGTGCATTTCGTCAGTATGATGGCGGAGTTATCGGGACTGCCGCGCGAAGCGGCGCTTGAACGCGCGCACGAAGCACTCTTCTATGTCGGTCTGGGCGAGGCTCGCTACCGCACTCTGGACACTTACTCGCTGGGGATGAAGCAATTGGCGAAGTTGGCCCAGGCCATCGTTCATGGGCCAAAGCTGATTATTCTGGATGAGCCGACCAACGGTCTCGATCCGCCCACACGCCAGCGCATGATCCGCCTCATACGAGAGATACGCGATAGCGGCCAGGCGCACATCCTGCTTTCCTCGCATCTGCTTCGCGATGTCGAGGAGACGTGCGAAGATATTTTGATCTTGAAGGACGGGCGCATCGTGGCCAACTGTAATCTGGAAGAGGAGCGCCGCGCCAATCGGAAGTTTCTTGAGATGGAGATACGCGGCGAGAGCGGCCCTTTCGTCGAAGCTATCGCCCATACGGGCTGCGAATATGCCTTGACGGGCGAGCGGCGTATCAAGCTGGTCTTACAAAACGGCGTCGAGATAACAGACCTGTACCGGCTTGCATCCGAACGGCAGGTGCAGATTCGTCGCCTGAATTTCAAGCGCGATTCGCTTGAGGACATCTTCCTGAAGGCGATGGAGGGCGGCACTAATGGCGGTTTATGAGCATACTTACAGGCCGTACACGGGCGAAGTGACGCCGCTCTGGTCGCGCTTTCTGATCATTCCGCGCCACGCCTTCCGTAGCGTCTTTCAGTCGAAACTATTTCTCTCTTTTTTTATTGCCTGTTTGATCTATCCTCTGATCGCGGCGATTGTCATCTACCTACCGCATAACGAGAGCGCGAAGGCGATTATGAAGATGACGGTCGGCGATCTGATTCCGATTGACGCCGAATTCTTTTATACATTCATCGCGACACAGGGGTTCTTCGGTTTCTTTCTCAACCTGCTGGTTGGCCCGCCCCTGATCTCGCGCGACCTGTCCAATAACGCTTTGCCGCTCTATCTGAGTCGCCCGTTCTCGCGCGCCGAGTATGTCATCGGCAAGATGTCCGTCATCGTCATACTGCTTTCGATTATCACCTGGATACCGGGTCTCGTGCTCTTTCTTTTCCAGTCGTACCTTGAGGGCGGAGCGTGGTTCACCGCGAATCTCTATCTGGCCGGAGCGATCTTTTTGGGTAGCTGGGTGTGGATTCTGATTCTCGCATTGCTTTCACAGGCAATCTCCGCCTGGGTCAAGTGGCGGATAGCGGCGAGCGCGGCGCTGCTCGGAATATTCTTTATTCCATCCATTTTCGGCGAGATCATAAATAATATCTTTATGACACGCTGGGGAAATCTGCTCAGCCTGCGCGCCGTAATCCGTTCCGTGTGGTCAGGGTTATTCGGTATCTTCGTCCGCCAGAATGTTCACAGTCAGGGATCTATCAACGGGCGCAACGTAAGCGTTGTCCTGTTGGAGCCGCCGCTTTGGTTGTCCTGGCTTGTTCTCTCCATTCTGGCGGCGCTCTGCCTGGCTTTGATCGCGCGCAAAGTGCGTGCCTACGAGGTGGTGCGCGGATGACCGAAGCCTTAACACAGATGATCGTCTTCGACGATGTCTCGAAATTCTACGGCGAGATTCTCGGCGTCAATCGCATCAATCTCTCGATTGCGCCGGGCATTACCAGTCTCGTCGGCCCGAACGGTTCTGGCAAAACTACTTTGATGAACCTGATGACGGGGCTGCTGCGTCCCTCTCGCGGGCGCATCAATATCCTGGGCATAGAGCCAGATCGTCCCGAACAACTCTTTCGCAAGCTCGGATATTGCTCGCAGTTCGACTCCTTTCCGGGAGGATTGACGGGGCGCGAGTTCATCAGTTCTTTTCTGGCCGTTCACGGTTATACGCCCAAAGAGGCAGGGGAGTTGAGCGCGCGGGCGCTTGAGCGAGTCGGTTTACAGGATGCTGCTGACAGGAAAGTGGCGGGCTACAGCAAAGGCATGCGCCAACGCATCAGGCTGGCGCAGTCAATCGCGCATGGGCCGTCGGTGCTGATTCTGGATGAGCCTTTGAACGGGCTCGATCCGATGGCGCGCGCAGAAACCATCAATCTCTTTCGTCAACTTGCCGCGGATGGTTTGCACCTTATCATTTCAAGCCACATCCTGCACGAAGTTGATATGATGTCGGACAGCGTGGTGCTCCTCAATAACGGTTATGTCGTCGCCGAGGGAGATATTCACGGCGTGCGCGACGAGATGGATGAGCATCCGATGCAGATTCTGATACGGTGCGACCGCCCTTCGGTTCTGGCCGCGCGTGTCTTTGAGCATGACGTGGTCGTAGAGGCGCGGCTGCATGTTGATCGCCAGGGTCTTCTCGTCAAAACGCGCGACCCTGATAAGTTCTATCTTTTGCTGAATCGCGTCGTGCTTGACGACAAGCTCAACGTCGAATCGGTCGCGCCCGTGGATGATGATTTGAGCGCCGTCTATCAATATCTGATCGGCTCAGAAGGAGGCAACGGTTGATGAGCTGCAGGGCCGACACGTCAACTGTGGCGAAAAGCGCGGACGGGCTTCCCTGGGCTCTCTGGGTGCGGCAGGTAGCAGCCGTCCTCAAGCTTGAGGTGAAGAAGAACTTCTGGGGCAAGCGTGCGATATTGATCTACATGCTGGCGCTTCTTCCTATCCTTCTGTGCGCCGCCATCGCCATCATTCCGCCAACCCTGGGAGCGCGTCCCGATCTGGCGTTCCTCAACATGATGTTCGCCAGTATCTACGAGCTGCTGATTCTGCGGACGGTCATCTTCTTCGGCTGCGCCTGGATTTTTATGAATCTCTTTCGCGGCGAAGTGGTTGATAGGAGCCTGCATTATTACTTTCTCTCTCCGCTCAGGCGAGAGGTGCTGGTTGTCGCAAAATATCTTTCGGGCCTTCTGACCGCCCTTATTCTTTTCGTCTCTGCCACATTGATTTCGCTTCTTTTGCTTTATCTGCCGGTGGGGATGCAGCATCTTTTTGCAGGAAACGGATTGAAGTATGGGCTGACCTATCTGGCTATCACTGTTCTGGCCTGTGCGGGGTACGGCGCAGTTTTCCTGCTCATCGGGTTGCTCTTTCGCAATCCGATTGTTCCTGCGCTGGCCGTTTACGGCTGGGAGTTTATAAATTTTCTGCTTCCGCCGCTGCTCAAAAAGTTGAGCGTCATTCATTATCTTCAATCGCTTGCGCCGCTTCCTCTCTCAGAAGGGCCGTTTGCCATTGTGGCCGATCCGACTCCGGCCTGGGTCGCTGTCCCCACACTGCTGCTGATGACGGGGCTGGTACTCATATTCGCGAGCCTTCAGATTCGCTGGATGGAGATCAGGTACGGAGGCGAGTAGTAGAGCCGAATCAGAGGAAAAGGCAAAAGGGCAGGGCAAAACGATAGGGCTTTGCCCGATCAGTGAAAGACTTATACGACGGACCGGGCGACGCCCCTAAAATTGCAAAATATTATGGATTGACGCGGGGGTTGTACGAGGCGTAAAGTGCGCGCACTTGATGGGCGCTGAATGTGTCCATCTAGCGCGTTGACGGGGTGAGGACGTTGATGCGCGTGTCTCCTTAAATGTGAGAAAAGGAAAGCGGCGAGGTTCCCAAATGCCTCGCCGCTTTTCTTTTTGCCTCAAATACTTTTCAAACAGCCTTAAGCCCATACCGGGCAGGAGAAGCAATTCGGACAAAGTGAAACGCTCCGGCTTTGCCTTGCTGCTTTTTTTATGGCATTTACTTGAGCACGGTGCTTTGCGAGGCGAATGCTTGCCAGCGACCATCACGCTTGATAAATGAGTCCGTGAATTGTTGGCGCTCGACTAGATTGCTGGCCTTGAAGGTGATGATGCCGGTCAGCGTTGCCGAATCCTTGCCATAGCTGAGCAGTCTTGCGCCATCAATGCTCCATGACGCGACGCCCTCTGCGGGTTCCATCGAGGCCAGGGTTTGTGCCTTGTTATAAACCTTGCCATCGGCGGCGATTGCAATGTAATCATCGTTCAGAAGACGTTCGAGCACAGTTTTATCGCCCTTGATATTGGCCTCCGTGATCTTCCCTTCGGCATCCTTTAATTCCGTAAGCAAAGCCTCAGGCTTGACCTCAGCCGCCCCGCGCGGCTCGGTCGTTGGTTGGCTGTCCGCCGTCGCGTTGCGATTGGCGAGCACAATACCTATGACGAGGCCGACAACCATCAATGCTACGCAGCCGAGCACTACCAACAGCATATTCGATTTGCGCGGCGGAGGCTGAGCATCGGCAGACAGCATAGACCAGGGCTTTTGATCGCCAAGGGATGGCGACGATCCGCTCCAGTTTGAAGACGAGCCCTGGGAACGAAAGAAATTCGATGACGAAGTGAGATCGCCGCTTCCCTGCGATGGGGCGAGGATCGTCGGCTGTGCCTGTGATCTGGGCGGGGAACCCGTGACCAGGCGCGTGCCCTCGTTCGTGCAATAAGTTTGCGAGTCGTCCTCGTACGTAGCTAGGCAGTTGGGACAGTGTTTCATGGGGGTTCCCGTTTCTTGATGGCTTCAATGCTCCGCAATGAACGCGTGCGTTTACGCTGATTTAATTGGCCGGGTGGTACGAAGCCCTTATTGTCATTAACCCAAAAGGCCGGAAGAGAGCGGCCGTGCTTTTTGAGACAGGCGACGATTATAGCAGACCGCTCAACTCGGTCACACTGTCTTGACGGGAGTGCCGCTCTTAATCTATCTGCGGCCTTCGCTCCTGCGGAGAGGTCTTTACGGAAGCCCGCACCTCGTTGTATGCTGCGCGGGACTGGCTTCAAAATCCCTCGCTTCAAGAGCATATCGAATTAATTTCTTTTCGTCAGCTTGCCCGTTTTAATTCAAGGCCAGTTTTGTTGGAGGTAAAAATGAAAAGTATATCAACCGCACGCATTCTCATCGCTGTGGCCGCAACAGCGCTTGTGCTTCTCTGGGGCCTAGAAACGGCGAAAGCACAAAGGCGTCCGGTCGGCGGGGGTAGCAGTTCCGGTAATCCCAGCGGCGGCAGTGGCAGTACTGGTAAAACCAGTGGTGGTAATCCAACGCCGAACGTTAGCCGGAGTGCGGGTACGCCCGCCACCAAACGCGGGACAAGAAAATCTTCGGGCAATTCGACGGGGCGGCGCAGGTCACCGCAACCGCAGGGAGATCCCTCAGCAGGCGAAGCTGAAGACACGGAGCCGGTCGCGACCGACGAAAACACGGAACAGGCAAATAAGTACTTCGATAACGGCCAGTACAAAGAGGCTGCTCAATCCTACAAGCAGGCGCTCAGCTCCAATCCGAACAACATTGATGCGATGTTGGGATTGGGAGATTCATATCTCTACAGCGGCAGCTACGAAAGTGCGCTGGATGCTTATAAGGGTGCGATTCAACTCAGGCCCAGCTCACCCGAAGCACATTTCGGTCTCGGCAATGCATATATTCTGATGGGGCGTTACGGCGAGTCGCTCGCTCCGTTGCGCCGGGCATTATCTCTCAGGTCAAACTATGCCGAAGCGCATTATGATCTTGGCGAAGCTTATCGCAACCTGGATATTTTCCAGTCGGCAGTCGGCTCTTACAAACAAGCGATCCGCATCAAGCCGGACTTTGCCGATGCCTATTACAGCCTGGGCCTTGCCTTCATAAGCCTTGGCAACAAGGCCGCGGCTTTAGAGCAGTACAACGCGCTCACCAATCTGGATGCGGACATGGCGCGCAAACTGAGTGCAGCGATAAACAAGTAAAGGGGCGCGATTTTCTTTCCGAGATCAAATGATAAATCCCTGTAGAACTTCAAAGATTCGACCCAAAGTCGAGCAACATCGCGCTCGCATCAACAAAAGAAAGGGCGACTATCATGGTCGCCCTTTCTTTATGCTGAATGCGATGGGGAAGTGGGGCCCCAAACCCAAAATCGGAGACATCTGAAGAGTCATTCACTCAATGCGCTCGATAGCGAGTTTCTCATAAGGTTTTCTTGGAACGATGCTTGAATGCCAGTGGCGGGCTAAAGCTCATTTCCGCCTTCTGCTGGATTGTGACCGGCGACTAAAATTATCAGCCGTAGTGGTGTTGGCAAGAGGAGCGACTTGTGGGATTTGTCCCGGCAGCAGTTGAAGCGCAGACGAGCCAGAAAGGCAAACTGCTGCGCATATTCGGCGTCGGATTTGGCATCGCCGGTGCTATCGGCGGCACAATCGGGGCTGGTATTTTGCGCACGCCGGGTTTGGTAGCAGCGCAGCTTGGGGACGCCAATCTTATTATTGCCGCATGGATCTTCGGCGGCCTTTATGCTTTGCTTGGGGCAATCTCTGTGGCCGAGCTGGGAGCGAGTTTGCCGCGCGCGGGTGGGTGGTACGTGTATGCGCGGCGAGCGTTTGGCGAATATGCCGGATTCACTGTCGGCTGGATGGATTGGTTAGGAAACTGCGCCTCGCTCGCGTGGGTAGCCATCACCATAGGCGAGTATGCGGGCGTACTCGCACCTGCGCTGTCGGGTAAAGCTAAAATAATCGCTATTACCGCTATTCTCTTCTTCTCTTTATTACATTTGTTAGGCGCGCGCGCCGGCGGTAATAGTCAAAAACTCCTGAGCTTAACGAAGGCAGTCGCTTTTATCGCGCTCGTTGCCGCCTGTTTTATTTTTGGCGGTCAGAGTGGTGATCAGTCTTCCACCCAAACCGTTTCAAATCTCCCCTCAACTGTGGCGGCTATGTTCATCGCCATCGTGTTGTCATTACAGGCTATCATCGCTACTTATGATGGATGGCATGGAGCGATCTATTTTGCAGAGGAATTTTCAAACCCGGCGCGCGACGTTCCACGCTCGCTGTTTGGCAGCGTTCTCGCAATCATATTCATTTATGTTCTTGTCAACTTGGCGTTGCTATATACTTTACCCCTCGATCAGATGGCAGCCTCCGAGTTGCCGTTGGCGGATGCCGCGCAAGCGATATTCGGCGCATATAGTGGAAAGTTGATTACCGCATTGGCTCTTGTTTCCCTGCTGGGTCTAATAAATGCTGTCACGATGGGAGGGCCTCGAATACTATTCGGATTAAGCCGCGATGGCCTGTTTTCGTTAAAAGGGGCTCAGGTAAGCCGTGGCGGGACACCCTTTGTAGCTTTGTTTCTCACCACCTTATTAGCAATTCTTCTGGTAGCAACGGGCACTTTCGAGAGACTTCTGGGGATGACAGCCTTCCTTTACGTCGCCATCTATACGACCGGCTTCGCCTCCCTTTTCGTACTGAGAAAGCGAGAACCCGAACTGCCGCGCCCGTACAGAGCATGGGGATACCCTTGGACTACTCTTATTGTTTTGATCGGGTCGCTCGTCTTTCTCGTTGGCGCACTCGTCAGTGATACAGCAAACAGTATTTATGCCGTGTTGCTGATTGCGATCAGCTATCCTGTGCATCTACTTGTAAAGAATTTAGCAACCGTGAAAGACGGAGGCGGCGCAACGTAGCAAGTTATTCCCGCGAGAGCGCGAGTTATCTTGATTTTAGAGGCTAGTATGCTGAACGACGAAGGGCGACCTTGCCGGACGCCCTTCGTTATAAAATTTTGATGGGTGGCTAGTCGGGTTCGAACCAAGGAAATTATAATGCAAATCGCCCTGCATGAAGTTTCCGATGACAGTTAGCGCATAAGGGGACGCACTTTGAAAGCTCAGACAAAAATCTGCTCTCGCTCCACTCGCGCAAGACCGCATCAGAGATATTAATATCTTTCTCCGATCCAGTGCGGTGATGAAAATCTAAACAAGCAGGATCATTCTCTCCGCATTTAATACAGAAATATTGCGCCTTCAGCGCTTCAAACTTCTCACGTGCTTGCTTCCTCTTTTGCTTACGTCTAATTCGTTGAGCTTCTGGATTGCGATGGTAATAATCGCGCCAATACTTACGCCGTTTCTCGATATCTTTAGTTGGCATGACATGATTATAAAAGAAAAGCAGGGAAGTTCTTTAAGAATCTCAGAACTCCCTGCTCTAATCTGGGGCGGCCAGAGGGACTCGAACCCTCGGCCTCTTGAACCACAATCAAGCGTTCTAACCAACTGAACTATGGCCGCCACAAAATCGTTATATAGAATCTGCTAAAGAGAGCTGCGGTAGAGCATTTCTCTACAAAGAGCCGACCCCCCACAACGCCCGCATATCATACCGAAGCGAGGCGTTTACTGACAAGCGCACTGGAAAATAAACGGCATAAAAATAATACCCCCGGCTGGACTCGAACCAGCGACCCTCTGCTTAGAAGGCAGATGCTCTATCCACTGAGCTACGGGAGCGCATCGCTGGAGGCGTTTTGATGGTAACATGCGCCCCGCCTTCCAGGTCAACCGGGCGATTGTTTGCCCACAATTTTTGTTGCTTCATCTGCCGAATTGAAGAAATCCGCAAAAGTTTTCCAGGTATGTTAAAGTGACTGCCCCGAGAGGTCATGAGGATGGAAGAGCGAAAAATCCCCGCGCGATTGCTGGCGCTGGTCGTCGCGACCGCCATCGCGCTTTATTTATGCTGGCTGATGCTTCAGCCTTTTGTGAATGTCCTGGCGTGGGCTGCTGTCCTGGTCGTCTTCTTCTATCCCGTCCATCGCCGCCTCGTCGCGCGCACGGGACGACCTGCAACGAGCGCCCTGCTTTCGAGCCTGCTTGTCGTTCTAGCCATCCTTTTGCCACTGACCCTGATCACCTTTGCCGTCGTCAATGAGGTGAAGGGAGTTTTGGAGAATCTGCAAACGAGCGCGGCCACGCTGCTTAATCCCAACTCGCCTGTGACGGGACGACTCATCGGATGGCTCAGTCGTTACGTTAACGTAGAGCAACTATACTCGCAACAATTTCTTCTGGATCGTTTGAAGGGCTTGAGCGGAGCAATTATGGGAAGCACGCTCGGTTTCGTGGGCGGTCTTGTCGGTGTCATCGTCCAGGTGTTTTTCGTAATCTTTACGATGTACTATCTTTTTCGCGACGGCGACAGGATTTTGCGTGCTTTGCCGGAGATGTTGCCGCTTGAGCGAGCCCAGAGCGAAGTTATCTTTACACGCACGCGCGACGTGATCAGCGCCAGCCTCTATGGAGTGCTTGTCATCGCGATGATACAGGGAGCGCTTGGGGGCCTTGCCTTCTGGGTGCTCGGTTTACCTTCCGCAATCGTGTGGGCCGTAGTTATGACTTTTCTCTCCATGATACCGATGGCTGGGGCTTTTTTCGTCTGGGGTCCCGCTGCTATCTACCTGGCCGCCACAGGCCATTGGATCAGTGCGATTATTTTGACCGCCTGGGGGCTGCTTGTGATCGGGACAGTTGATAATTTCCTGCGCCCGAAGCTGGTCGGCGAAAAAACGAGACTGCACGAGCTGTTCATCTTTTTTTCTGTGTTGGGCGGTTTAAAAGTCTTCGGGGTTTTAGGAATTGTACTTGGACCGGTCGTCCTCGCCATCACTCTGGCGCTGCTTGATGTCTTCAGACAGGCTGATCGCCCCTACCAAAAAAGTGAGCCCAACCCGCAAGAAGGTTGAGACGGGTAATTGGTTGATAGTTATCCTGATCACAAGGCTTACGAAAATCCGATCATGTTCGATGAAACAAAGAATCCCTGGCGCACGCTCAAGACGCGAGAGGTCTATGATAATAACTGGATCAAGGTGCGTGAGGATGAAGTGATACGCCCGGATGGCGAGCGTGGAATCTACGGGGTCGTTCATTACAAAAACATAGCCGTCGGAGTCCTCGCCGTCGAGGATGACTCCATCTTTTTGGTTGGTCAGTATCGCTACGTGCTTGACCAGTATTCGTGGGAAATTCCTGAGGGCGGATGTCCTGAGGGGGAAGATATACTATGCGCAGCGCAACGTGAGTTAGATGAGGAGACGGGATTGCGCGCTGCCCGTTGGGAATTGATGGGACGCGCCTTCCTCTCGAATTCCGTCACAGATGAACTCGCCGTCTGGTTTCTCGCCACTGAACTGACACAAGGCGAGTTTCATCCGGAAGGTACGGAACAGATCAATGTGCGGCGCGTTCGGTTGGATGAAATTATACGAATGGCGCTCGCGGGCGAGATCACGGACGCTCTGAGCCTTCTCGCAATCATGGATTACCGTATCAAGATGCTGGCCGCTGAATAACTTTGCGCGCGCCATCAGTTAAAGTGACGCTTACCTTATCAACACGATCAGATTTTTTGCATGGAAAGAGACCGCCATCCAAGGAGGATAACGGCCTCAATGTATAAGCAATGACTAATCTCTAACTTTTCAGGCGGCGCGGCGATCATCGCTGGTTTCAGCGAAAACGCGGCGGCCGTTCAAGGCGTCGTCAATAATCTCCCGGACGGCAGAAGTATCCGGATTAACGTCCATCCGATCACATGCCCGCAGGTGACGCATAATCCCTTCAGTGGCAATAGCCAAAGCCGCCCCACTCAACTTCGAGTAGCGGCGTGCCTGTATGTGGTCAATTCTCTGTAGCCGCTCTTCGAGCGGCAGATGCCTGTCAAAAGTCACTTTTTCTAGCTCCTTCAATGCCCGGAAAACCTGATCTCGATTCTCCCCTCAACAGGGTCTCCGAACGGTAATTAATTCGAGAATTTTAGATGCCCTTTAAACGGATTGGGATGCAAAATTGTTGCAATTCCAAGTAGATTTTGTCCAGAAAGACACACTAATAGAAGACCCTTCAATATCAGCCCCGTTGATGTGTCGTCTGCCAAAACAGGAGAGTGTAAAGGAAATTCTTGAAAAATGCCAGAAAAAATTTCGAGGGGCACAGCGAAGGCATTCAGTATAAGGGCGAAAGTGTTGGGCCGCTGTAGTTTACGTGTTTAGTCTCGGTGGTATTCTGGTTTTCTAATAAACCTTGGGGGGTTATCATCGTGAGTTCGTCTGAGAGGATATGAGTGCGGGTAGGGCTCATCAAAGCGATGGAAAAAATGAGAGCGCCGCCTGCCGACCCGGTCATGCTTATAAGCAAGCGGGTACGAAAGCGGCGCTTCCGGTATGTATAAAGCGTACGATGTGAAAAACGAGCTACTTCTTCTTCGGTAAGACCGTATCCTTCATTGATTTGCCGACACGAAACTTGAGCGTGGTTTTGGCCGGAATCTGAATGGTCTCGCCGGTAGCCGGGTTGCGACCTTCGCGTGCTTTGCGCTCGGAGCGAACGAGTTTTCCGAATCCTGGGAGCACAAATTCGCCGTTGCCTTTGACTTCGCTGCTCGCCAGATTAGCCAACTCATCAAAAATCTCTTTCGCCTGGGCGCGTTTCATGCCGAATTTCTCGGCAAAGTGATTAACTACTTCGGATTGGGTCATGCGCTTCTTGCCTGATGCCGCAGTTGCCATAACGTGGTGTCCCTACCTCCAATGAATCAAGCGATGTGAAAAGCTTATGCGACAACATATATCACACACAACGGCTTAAAGTCTGCAAAAAATCGCCTTTTTTGGCGGTTTTTCCTGAAAATTTCTCTTTCGCCCAGACCTCGTGCCCGACATTCGAGCTGCCCTGTGGCTCAAAAGCCTTAAACCTAACTGCTTACGTCTCCGGCTATGCTACTTGGGCCCCTCTCTCCAGATGCAATTTGACGCACTCCAAAAGCTGGCCGCTAACGTGCTTTTTATCCACATAGCCATCCACGAAAGGCGCTGGGGGATGCTCGCAATCGCCGGGGAACTCCTCAGCCGTAAGGAGGATAATCGGTATGGTCTCGTAACCGGAGATGGCGCGTAAAAGCCTGGCTGTGTCAATGCCGTTGAGCTTCGGCATTCCGAAGTCCATCACCACCAGATCAAGCTGCGAATGCGAGCGCGCCACCTCGATTGCCCTTTCACCGGAGTCAGCTTCGACAACTCGATAGCCTGCTTCCGAAAGAAGATTGAAGGAAAGTCGTCTCCATACTTCAGTGTCATCAACGATCAAGATTTTTTTCATGGGGGAATTACCTTCGGGGGAAATGGTTACAACAGTTGTCTTCTATGATAAATCGAGTGGCGAGTCAATGCTTACGCGACTGAGGGCTATCATCAACTCCACTAGAGCAACTACTCCTATCTTAAACGGCTGCCTCTTCCTCATCCACTTCGGCGAATCTTTCCAGACATAAAGGGCACAGGCAGCTTTGATAGCGGGCGCGAAGAGTCGAACGTAAACGCTCGCTCAACTTTACCTCTGAGCACCAGCAGCCTGCGAGCGCCGCGCCGCAAGTGAATGAATTGCCGCAAGCCTCGCAGGTCAAAGGCTCGCTCCCGCGCGTAGAGGCGAGGTCGGGTGAATTTTGCATGCTCATTACAGTTGTCCTTCTTTCCTCTTAAGTTTATCAAGAGGCGAGAATATTGAATGACGGCCAACATATAGGCTTGCGCGTTCGCGGTAGTCATCGGGTTGAAGACATCTAGGGAGCGCGCGGATGACGTTTAGTCGCTGGTTTCTACTGTGGCGATGGGACTGATTGAGATGAGGCAGCCGGGTCGCGCAATTTCCTGATCGCCTGGCGAATAGCCTCCGCATTCTCCCCTGCGGAATTGGCCTGCAAGTATTGTTCAAGCTCATCGGCAGAACGGGCTCGTTCCCCCCTCTTCTCATAGATCAAGGCCCTGTAAAGATATACTTCGGACAGCCTGCGGCCACTCAGGTCAAGGGCTTGCGTCAATGCCTCTTCCGCGCTCTTGTAAATAGTATCGCGAACCGCCGCAGAGTTCCCCGTACTGGATGGGTTGATCGTAGCGGCCTGGCGAATAAGGGCGATGCCGCGCATGAGCCGGTGCAGTGGTTCATTAGGATTAAGAAGGGAACCGTCAGCGAAGACCGAGGCAGCAATGTTATATCTCTTCTGCTGCATCATCACCAGCCCGACCGAGAGATAAACCTGATCATCTCTGGGATTAATGCGCCGCGCGTGTTCAAACTCTGTCATCGCCTCTTTCAGTCGCCCCGCTTTGAACAGTTCATTGCCGAGCGCCAGACGAGCGTCAAAATAGTCCGGATACACCTTGAGCGATTCCCCGAAGAGCGTCAGTGCAAGTGCTCCCTTGCCCGCCTTCGACATTGCCACCCCACGGTCTAACATTCCCCGCGCAGCCGTCGGAACATTTTGTGTAAAACCCACCCCGGCCCTCGTGCTGCTCTGCTGCGCAGTCGTCAGGCTAAAGCAGATCAAACAGAAAGGGAGAAGCCATGTCAGTCTCTTCATAAACCTCATGCCATTCTCTACGGGGGATGGAAACATGCTGTGATGGATTCGGGCAATCAAGGCTTCAGCTTACCTTCCGCCTCCGCTTTTTTGACGAGAGCCTGCCGGTAAGGCTCTATAATCTTCTCCGTCTGCGATTTAGCCAGCCACGTGAAGAAAGCCTGCGGCTCCGAGGCAGCCGCCTCATCTATGCGTTTGAGTGCCTCTTCGCCCGCTGCGACAGCCTCCCTGTATTCGCCGCGCTCGCCGTGATAGCGCAGGCGAGTCCAGGCTTGTGTGAAACGAAAACCCTCTCGGGCGAAGGCTATGCGGCGGCGAACCACTTCGCGGTCTGTGGCGACGAGTCGTTCGGCTTCTGCGAGATAGCGATCACATTCGCTGATCAATGCGGGCGTGAACATCTCGAACCACTTGTAACCTCCGTCGCCATTCTTCGCCGTCTCGATCATCGCCGCTTCCCAGCGCTCCCAGTAACGGCGCATCGGCGCGGCGGCTTTACCGTAAAAGCGCTCATAGTATTCCGTCAGCAGGCGGTCTGCATCCTGCTTCGGATTCCAGAGCAGTTTTGCGGCCAGGTAAAAGTTCAACCCTTGATTGGCCCAATGTTGTTGCGTCTCGCTCATGAAGCGATCAATGCCAATGCGTTCCAGTAGCGGAATGTCCCGCCGTATTCCGTGAATGATGGGCCAGGGCGTAAAGGCATAAAAATGGCCGTAGTAATCATAGACGCCGACATGGCGAGAGACCTTGGCCCAGCCTGTGACATATTCCATAAAGCGACGGTTGCGAGAACAGTTCGGATCGTCCAGAGAGTGTACGTGGCAGAATTCCCAGGGCGTATGACAGATGATGGTCGCCAGGTTGGGATGTGGGCGCGCAGAGACCGGCGGACGCGTATGCTGCACGTATGCCAGAAGGCCGATCTGTTTGGTCGGATGCGTCTTCGCCAGTTCTTCAAGCACCTGGTTGGCATAGTGCACGAAGCGATCCGTCAGCGTGCCGTCCTTGACGCCATAACGGCTATCCAGAGCGCGACAGCGATCACACTCGCAGAACTCTTCTCCGTCGTTCGGGCTCACGGAAAAGGTCAGCGCCTCCGGGTACTGTGCGAAGAACTCGCGGGCCTTCTCCACCGTGATGCGGACTACGTCCGGATTTGTTGAGCAGAGCTGGTCAATCCGTTTGCCGTTATGCAAAGCAAACCATTCAGGATGTGCAGTCTTTGTCTCCGGCGTCGGAGGAATGATGTTGTACCAGTTATGACCAAAGAAGGCGTTGGGGGGGCCGATCTGTGCGCGGATGCGTCGCTCCCAATCATGAGCGCCCGGCCCGCCAGCCCAGATAAGTCCGGAGACGGCGCGGAAAGCGGGAGCGCCGCGTTTCTCCGGTTGTGAAATTGATACTGTGGGGCGCTCGATAACATCCTCACCCATCTCGCCGGGCATAAACCATCGCACGCCGAGGCTCTCCAGAAGTTCATAGACTCCGTAAAGCACTCCGCGCGCATCGCCGCCGACGATCCAGAGGGAATTGCCGCGCGTCTCTATGCCGAAACCATCCGTGGGCGGGCGCTCGCCACGCCACTGCGAAACAGGAGCCGCGCCGTACACTCCTATTCGTACGGTTATCTGTTCAGCGCTCGGCGGCGTGCTTGAGATCGGCAACGTTGCCCCGGAAATCTTCCGCAAATATGTCTGGAGTTCGGTCGCGGCCGTTTGCTCATGAGGCGCGGGTGTTGGCGAGACAATAATGGTTGCCACGGGCTGGCCATTACGCGCGAGAGTAATCTCCGTGGCCCTGGTTGATTCGGACGAGACGACAAAAAGAAGGCAGACAAAGATAAAGAGGGAAGCTGGTCTTGTTTTGGCGTTGACGATGGGTAATTTCATAAATCAAAAGAGAATTTAAAGCTCAGGGTCAAATCATTAAATGCCTACCACGTCTCTTGGAGACTAATGATAAAGACATTATACAGAAGCGGCTTTATTTATGTTCCCTGCGCCATTGCCGGATAAAAATGAGGACGGCGATGATTCCAAAAATGAAAAGTGCCGCCATCAATAACAGCACGATAATCAGTTCTCTTGTCCCTGAATCCATTATTTAAATCTCTGATTGAAAAGTATCACGTGAATTCAACTTGTAAGTGCAACTTTGAACTTGATGGTTAGAGGGTAAGCTGCGGTAGCATCCGTGCTGCTTTAACCGCCAAGTCAAAGGAAGCACGAATGAAACGCTACCATCAGCTCACC
>JBKKAL010000188.1:0-27692 GCA_046714695.1 Pyrinomonadaceae bacterium | reverse complement strand
CTACAGGCCACGACATCGGGTCGGATGCCTTCTGTGACCCAGGCGCGGACGACGAAGTAGCCTATCTCGGTTTCGACGCGAACGAGGTCGCCTGTATGCACACTAAGACGCGAGGCATGATCGGGGTGAATCCACAGAGGATTGGTGTACGCGATTTCGTCGAGCCATTTAGCGTTGGCGCTACGCGTGTGTATCTGCACGGGAAGACGAAAGGTCGAGATCAAGACCGTCTCATCTTCTCTTAGATTCTCGCGATGAATGTGGCTCTTGATATAAGTCGGTAGTGAGTATTCCGCCCAGCCCCAATCAACGAGCGTGCGCGAGTAAAATTCGAGCCGCCCGCTCGGCGTGGGAAAGCCGCGCAGTATTTGTCCGTCAACCTGAACGCCGACGAGACGCCGTCCCTCCGCGTCAGGATCAGGGTTAGGGATGGGAACGATATTGGTTGAAGCAGGCTTCGGCGCTTTGGTATAAACCCTACCGAACCTATCTTCGCGTATGTCGTCCAACTCAACAGTTGGGACTGTCTCCTCGTAAACGGCCCCGACCTTTTTGCTGATCTCGAAAGCCCCGTAGCGCCGCATAAAATCAAGCGGCGTTAACCCTTCGCTCAACGCTTTCTCCGGCAAGCCCGGAACGGAATTCTCGAAGATGTATGAGTAATACTCGTCCACGCCGAGGCGCTCATCGGGATTCTGTTTCGATTCGACGAATGGGCGAATGCCGAGCGCGCCATCCGGGTCTATGCGCCATGACAATTCGAGCCAGAATTCGTTCTCCTCCCAGACTTCGCCGGGATTTATTTCGCGCGTATCCGTGACATGCTCTCCAATGCGCTCGCGCGCGGCGCGCAGCACGGGCTGGCGAAAGCCTATCCACTGAGCGTCGTGCGTCTCGTAGGAATGAAGGTCGTGCCGCTCCGAGCCGTGACCCATCGGCAGAATGTAATCGGCAAAGTAAGAGGTCTCGTTCCAGGTCGGAGTCAATGCGACGTAACAACCGATCAGGCTTTCGTCCGTCAAAGCCTCGACCCACGAGAACCCATCCGGGTTAGTCCACACCGGGTTATAAACGCGAGTGAAATAGACATCCAGCTTTCCCCTGCCGTCCTTCAGGAAATGCGGCAGGAGAAAAGAAAGCTCGTTCATCCCGAGCGGGTATTCTCTGGGCCACGTCAGCTCGTTCCACGTCTCAGGATGCGGCGGCGTATGGATAGGCTTCGGGACGTACTTGTTCCAGGCGTTGGGAAAGACGCCGCCCTCTGTGGCGACCGCGCCCAACAGCGCATTCAACATAAAGAGCGTGCGCGTCACCTGCCAGCCTCCGCTGTTTCCTGCCGAAGCGCTGCGCCAGTTATGGCTGCTGAGACGTGTTCCTGCCGTGGACACAACTTTTGCGATCTCTTCGATCACGCTCGCATCCACGCCTGATTCAGTGGCCGCGAACTCGAAGGTGTAGCTCGCGTAAAGCTCTTTTAAGGCGTGCTCGAAATTTTCAAACGTGGTCTCGATCTCCGGGCGCTCAACCGCCAGATATTCCTCCCAGTTCCACCAGCGCCGCACGAACTCTCGATTGTAGAGATTATTACGGATCAGGTAGTTCGCAATCGAAAGCACTATGGCCGCTTCCGAGCCTGGGAAGGGCGAGACCCAGTAGTCCGCATGCGTTGCCGTATGAGAGAGCCGCGTATCGAAGACGATAAGACGCGCGCCCTCAGCCTTGCCTTCAATCACACGTTGCGCATGTGGATTAAAATAGTGGCCTGCTTCAAGGTGAGAGCTGATGAGAAAGATGACCTTCGCATTCGCATGATCGGGGCTCGGGCGATCAAGGCCCATCCAGTATTGATAGCCTGCGCGACTACTGGACGAGCAGACGTTCGTATGAGAATTGTGGCCGTCAACGCCCCACGCCGCCAGTATTCTCTCCGTGAAGCCATCCTCGCCCGGACGACCGACGTGATACATGACCTCGTTCGGTCGCCCCTCCGTGATGGCCTTGCGAATACGCCCGGCAATATCGTTTAAGGCTTCATCCCATGAGACGCGCACCCACTTGCCTTCACCTCGACGGCCCGCGCGCTTTAACGGATAAAGAATGCGGTCGGGGTCTGTAATCTGGTTCAAGGTCGCGGGGCCTTTGGCGCAGTTGCGCCCGCGCGAGCCCGGATGCTCCGGGTTGCCCTCGAACTTCTGTACCTGCAAGCTCTCTTTATCAATGTATGCCAGAAGCCCGCATGCCGACTCGCAGTTAAAGCAGGTGGTCGGCACGAGCATGTATCGTCGCTCTACGCGCCTGGGCCAACTCCTTGAGTCAAGCTCGACCCAATCGTCCCAGCGCTCTTTGGGCGGGAAGGCTGCGAGATGTATGCGACTTGGCCCGGGATAAAAGGTCTCGCCCCGCGCTTCGGTCTCCTGCCGGGCCGCACTCACGCGCTTGTTTAGTTCACTGAGCTTCATAAATCTCGCATCGTGGTTAATAACAGCATCACCCGCTCAATCTTTCGTTGCCGGGAGATCGAGTTATTGAGGATTATTTAAAGAGCCGTAGAAGGAGAAGGAATTACCTGCACCGGAAAGTTGTAGCGTCCAGTGCTTGAAATCCTGCGCCTCTGTGCAGTTATTTCCCTTCCCCTGAAAGATGAGGAGAAAACGCGTCGGCCCCTTCATAACCCTTTTGAAGTCGCCCGTAACCTCAACCGGCCCGCTGAGTCGCCATTCCTTATAGAGCACCGGCCCGAGTCCACTGTCACTGCCATCATGCATGTCCGCGCCGTAGGTGACGGCGCTCGGCGGGAGTGCGAAAGAGAGCGCGCCGGTTTTTCCCCGTTCGTCTCGAAATCTCAACTGCCAGCGCCTGCCAGAGCGCGTTTGCGACAGAACATAGGTCGAAGAGAGCTCGCCATCTGAGCTTGGAGGCTCATACGTTTTAGCCGCCGTCGCGAATCTTACGCGCGCAAGCTCATCAAAATTGGTTTTCTCCGTTCTTTGATACCACGCACCTTCGTCTGCGCAGCAGGCACAAGCGGTCGGCCCAAAGGCGGGCGGGTTAACACGCCCCTTTGCAGGCCAGATAAGAAGCGTCGCCATCGCCGTCAAGACCAGAGCGCAGGTTATTCTACGCCGTGAAAATATCCTCATCGCATTCGTCCCCTTTTTTCGATATTCAACTAGGCATTCGATAGCCGCGCGCGCTTGAATTACAAAGATAATCGCGCGACGCTTCGCCTGATGTACGCCCTCTATGCCAGCGGCACGCTTTGACCTGCCTGAACATATGCGTGCTCGTAGAACAGAAGTCCCGCCAGGGCAAACGGCACGACGGCTGGGCCAAGCAGCGGAGCGAGACAGCCAGCAAGCGTCAATCCGATTCCCAGCCAGAAGAAAAGACGATAGCGGTTGCGAGTCATCTCCCAGACCGCGAGGCGCGCGTGCGCCGTCGGATGCGTCAGGGTAACTTCGCCCCAAATCATCAGCAGGTGCAGGAGGCTCGTTGCGCCCAGAGTCCAGAGCAACACAGGAGTAAGCGCGGGCTCTAACCAAAGAGCGAAGGGCACGAGCGCAGCCGATCCGAGGAGCAGCGACTGTAGCGCCAGATGGGAGGGAAGCAAAGGGTTCTGCCACATGTCGCGCGCCTTGGCCTGCGCAAAGAGGTATGCCGTATAAACGGCCGTCATCCCTGCGAGCGGCAATCCCGGCCAGATAAGAATGCGCTGTATGGCGGTGCTGCCCGAAAGACTCGCCGCGAAATGAAGCGCGAGGATAACGGAATATCCGGCGATAATAAAAGCCCCCTTGACGAGCCAGCTTTTCCATTGCGGCCGCGTGAAGATCATGTAAAAACGCGCGGGGTGTTCCAGATCCCAGATCAGGAGGCCGCCGGTGATTGCCAGGAATGTGCCCCCAACGATTGGAGCAACCCAGAGCCACAAGGGACTGTCTATCCTCATCAAACCGCAGACTACGAGCAGCAGCGGAACGAGGTAAGCGCCAGCGGCGATGCCCTTGGTCCAGGTGTAGAGGCTCACGCGCCAGTCCCATGGAATCGTGTGCGGCACATCGTAAGCGAGAAGCGCGGCGGCGGAACTGTTGTTGTAATGTGGATTACCGGAGACGACCATCTCCGTTCCACTAAGCTGCTCGCTCCACATAAAGAGCCCGCCCTCAGGGCGACGCGCGGCGAGCGGATCGAGCGTCGCCTGGTGCGCGCCCTTGTAGAAAAGCTTGGGCAGCGTCTCTTTCTCTGGACGACGCACATTGACCGCCTCACGGTTCACAATCCGCGCAACCTTTGAAAGAGGGTCATTAAGGTCGCCGACTAAAATAGCCTCGGTCGGGCAGACCACGACGCAGGCGGGCTCAAGCCCCATATCTATGCGGTGCGCGCAGAAGTTACACTTCTCTGCGGAGTGATCTTCGGGGTTGATAAAGATCGCGTCGTAGGGGCAGGCCGCCATGCAAGCCTTGCAGCCGATGCAGATTGATTTATCGAAATCAACAATCCCGTCCGAGCGTTTGAACATCGCCGTCGTCGGGCAGGCCGTCACGCACGGCGCATGCGCGCACTGGTTACAACGCGTGACCTGATGCGCGCGCCTCGCGAGCGGAAACTCGCCGACATCAACATGCTTGACGTAAGTGCGCGTCACAGAGAGCGGCACAACGTTTTCGGACTTACATGCGGTCGTGCAGGCATGACAGCCGATGCAGCGCGTGTGATCAATTACTTTGCCCCATTGAGGCCCTTGGTCCTGTGCGGGATAGACGGGTAGCTCTCTCATCAAGATGATTTTTTAAAAGTCTGTTACGGCCTCAGAAACTTGCGGCCTGAGGAGCATCGTATAACTTCACAAAAAAGTTGTTCGTCGTCTCAAAAACTTTGCAGCATTCGTTTCCGCCATCTTAACTTAACCGGAGTGTTCCGCCCAAACTATTTCTCCGGCGAAGCTTTGGTTCATAAGTAATGGTCTTGTTTCAAAAGTCGCTGAGGTCTTTGTATAATTGGAGCGTGTTATACCGAACGCTTCGGCATTTGCCGCTCTATGGCTTAGTTATACCGAACCATTCGGTATAATAATAGTTAGGGGGCGAATATGCAGGTTGTAGATCATGAGCCGCACGCTTGGTTTCTTTTTAAAGAGGGAAATGCTTTCTTGCTCGACGTAAACTGCAATCATAGCGCGGTAGGTTACGACGTCATGATTCAGCTAAGTGCTGAAGAGGAATCTAAGTATTCTCAAGAGGGTCACACTTATCTAAATTGGCTGGCGCAGGCCGTACAATATTCGGGACCGGGCTACGATTACCAAAAGAGAGATGTGTCTGCTATCTACGCAAAAGAGTCTATGGCAGCGGTGGATGAATGGCGGAGGGCTCAAACTCACAGTTGATAACCGGCCCCCTAACAACTCATTGAACCGGAGCGCGAATTAGCTTGATTTTCATCGTGAAGTTGGATGGTCTCGGTGTTGTGTCCGCGCCCGGTTAATTCGGGCGTTAGGCCGCTTAGGAGGTAACCGTGTCTATGGTTTTTCGATACACCATTCGTCAACTTGTGCAGGATGACTTAGAGTTGATGGGTGCTCTTTTGTCGATTTTCGGTGCAGCCTTTAATGAAGTGGAGACCTATGTTAGAAAGCGTCCAAGTGCTGACTATATGCGTCGGCTCCTCGGAAGTGACTACTTCATCGCATTAGCTGCACTTGAGGGCAAAGAAGTTGTTGGCGGAATCGCTGCCTACGAGCTAAAAAAGTTCGAGCAGGAACGTAGCGAACTCTATATTTACGATCTTGCTGTCGCAGAAGAGCACAGGCGCAAAGGAATAGCGACAGCCTTGATCCATAATCTCAAGAAGGTGGCGGTCGCTCGTGGAGCTTACGTAATCTTTGTCCAAGCCGATACCGGTATCGAAGACGAACCAGCTATTGCGCTATACACGAAACTAGGAGAGCGGGAGGATGTTCTGCATTTTGACATTGCAGTGGAAGGCAGCGATGGCGCTGCATAACAACTCATTGAACCGGAGCGGAATTAGCTTAGATGTCATTCGCAAGGTCGGATGCTGCTCGCAATGCTTCCCGCCGCGTTAATTCGGGCGTTAGACCGCACGGACAACGCCTACACTTCAGTCAGTTCACTAGCGGTGGTAGATGGAGTATCCGGATGAAAATTCAGATCCATCACTTGTTCGATCATCCTAAGCATATTCGGCTGGTTGCTCAATGGATTTACAACGAGTTTTGGGCAGGAAAAGCCGGATATAGCGCTGAGACTTTCGAGATGCTCCTCCGGCAAGCCGATAATCCAGACCGAATCCCCCTTTCTCTGATTGCCTTGGCTGATGGGCAACCTGTAGGCACAGTTAACCTTGTCCACACCGACAGCGAAACCCGACCTGATCTTCATCCTTGGCTTGCGGCCTTAGTGGTTGTGCCTGAGTATCGTCACTTTGGAATTGGCTCGGCCCTCGTCCGTGCTCTGATGCTCGAAGCAAGAGAACTTGGATTCTCTGCGTTGTACCTTGGCACTGATATTCCAGACTTCTATTCAAACTTCGGGGCCAAGCATTATCAGCAGGTTGACGAGTCCCTAAGCATAATGCGATTGTCGCTTGACTAGCTCTTCTGCGGTCTAATAACTCATTGAACCGGAGCGGAATCGGCTCGTCTTTCATCCGCAAGATTGAAGGCTTGTTTGGTTGTCTCCCGCCCAGTTAATTCGGGCGTTAGGTGCTTCTCCTAAATGAATGCAAGGATGCCACGCGAAATCGTTGACGCTGGAGCAACTTTAGTATAAAAGCAAACAGCCTGATTACTTGCTTGCTAAAGGAGATAGTTAAATGGCTATCAATGAAGAAAAATTGAATCAATTATTAGGAAAGTTCGTCGCTGACTTCGGGGCGACACTTCACGCCGGTCTGGTTGTTATAGGCGAGAGCCTCGGTCTTTATAAAGCACTGGCTCAGGCAGGACAACCTCTTACTCCCGCCGAATTAGCTGCGCGAACCAATACGACTGAACGTTACGTGCGCGAGTGGCTCTGCTCACAGGCGGCAGGAGGTTATGTTGAATATGACGCACAGACTCAGCGTTACTTTCTCAACGAAGAGCAAGCCTTCACTCTGGCTGATGAACAGAGTCCTGCATATTTACCGGGAGCTTTTTTGCTGGCCGTCTCTGCGCTGAGAGCCGTACCGAAGATTACCGAAGCATTTCGCACGGGAGAGGGTTTCGGCTGGCATCAACACGATCATGGATTGTTTCGCGGGACTGAACTATTTTTCCGCCCCGGTTATGCCGCCAATCTGGTCAACGCATGGATACCTGCTCTTGACGGAGTCGAGGCGAAGCTAAAGCTTGGGGCGAAAGTAGCAGACGTTGGGTGCGGGCTTGGCGCTTCGACAATTCTGATGGCGCAGGCTTTCCCAAATTCTACTTTCGTTGGTTTCGATTACCATGATAAGTCCATCGAAATGGCGCGGCAAAAAGCGTCTGAGGCAGGGGTAGCTGATCGAGTGGAGTTCGCGGTTGCTAAAGCTAAAGATTATCCGGGAGAGAACTACGACTTCATCACGTTCTTCGATTGTTTGCATGACATGGGAGACCCTGTCGGTGCAGCCGCTCATGTCAAAGGCTCGCTTGCGCCTGACGGCACATGGATGATCGTCGAGCCGTTTGCCGGGGATCAAGTTCAGGATAATCTGAATCAAATCGGACGCATCTACTATTCCGCCTCGACATTGCTCTGCACTCCGGCTTCCCTATCACAGGAAGTAGGGCTTGCACTTGGAGCGCAAGCGGGTGAAGCCAGAATGCGCGAGGTTGCTACTGCCGGAGGATTCAAACACTTTCGGCGGGCGACCGAAACGCCTTTCAATCTTGTTTTCGAGGCGAAGCCTTAATGTCTTTCCGACGGATCGGTCAATCAACGGTCTCTCTCTAAAATTCAAAAATATCCGACGATGATACAACAAGAAAAAATCAGCTCCGGGTTTGATGTCGAATTTTTAATGGGCGAAGAGTACATCAAATACTTTCTGCTCAGCTCTATGGAAACCGGCTCCATCGCTTGGTGGTCGCAACAAGAGATAAAAGACCAGTTCGGCAATCATATCAAGACGGATGCTACGGTCACGCACCCGCCGGAAGAACTGAACGAAAAAAGGCTATATCCCGTGCATCCAGAATTTTTGGGCAATGAGAATCCCTTTTTCGATCTGGGCATCCTGGCATACTCCAGCCAGGAGGACGAGTTTACCGTTACTTTGCTACAAGACTCTCCCATCGGAGCCGACATCCGTGTCAAGCTGTTTCCGACCATCATTTCAGACCTCGATCATCCCGATAAAAGAAGAATTATTTCTAACATCCTACACGTAAACCTGGATATCAGATTTTCTCTGGACGACGACGTGCTGAACGACGTTGGCTTAACAATCGAATTGCTGGACATCAGCGGCCCCTTGATTGATGCGGCCGAAACACTGACTGATGATAACGGCAACCCCATTTTTTCGAAAGCGGACACCCTGGCTTCGATGAAAAAGCAATTGGACAGAACCGTGGATTTTTCGGTCGCGGGGGGCGGGACAATTGCCGGCATCGCTATGAAAAAATTCTTCGCCGATGACGAAACGCCCAATGCCATCGGTATCTACATCAACCTCGTGCTGCAAAACGGCCCGAAGAGCACTGACCTGCTGCCGGATCGCGGCAATGTGGAGGACGCGCAAAATTTCCTGCCCAAAACTTCTCACATGGCCTTCGGTTTCCCCGCGGCGACTTATCAAAGACTGGCCGACGATTTGTTCCAAAAGATGGCCGTGCTCAAGGAAGGCACGACCGATGAATTTGAGCACCCTTTAGAAGAAAACGGGGAAAAGAGGGGGAAAATCAAAGGCATCCGCATTTATCCCGAAACGAAAACCATTTCCACCGGAACGGGCGGAGTATCCAGCAGGGTCTTTACTAATGTCTTGGTGATTGATGTGCACGGGGAGTATGCCCTCGAAAATTTCTTCGATCCAGACTTCCATTTCTTAATCAGGCTAGTCCCCATCGAAAAAAATGGCTTGCTCGATTTCGACCTGGACTTCGATCTGCAATTGAGCGCACTGGGACAAGTCATCGCCTTTTTTCTGGGAATGGTGATCACCGTATTAGTGCCCAAATTGGGCCTATCCCTGCTATTTGCCACCCTCCTGATCATCAAAATCATCGAGAAAGTCGGCGAAGATGCCGCCGCAGGTGTAATCCAATCCGAGTTGGATAGAACGTCGTTTTTGGACACCCTTCCCCATAAACTAACGGTCGAAAAAAGGCGCTGGGATCCCTTGTATTTTACGACGCACCGCCTGGAGACAGCCGTGGATGATTTGGTGGTAAACGATGACGGTTTTGCTTTCAGCGCCAACGACGTGTTCATAGGCAAAAAGTTTGAACCTCTGGATCACATGGTCATCCGTGCCCCTACACGGGACGCAGCAGGCGCTGTGAACGGGCTTTTGTACCGCGCCAAAGACCTTCAACCCTACTTAAACACCGATCTCACGTTCATCTTTCCGGCGGTGGACCGGATGCCTTTTGTCGAATTGCTCAATCCCGACAGCGATATCGAATCCTTTCGCGTGGCGCTCACCACTGAGCAAATCAACGACCGGTTGGTCAGCGAGGATAAAGGCGTCAAGGACAAACACCTGGAAAAGATCCCGTACCTTCCCCAAAAAGTACACGTGATCGAAAATCAGATCTACAAAATCCTGGCGGTTTCGTTAAAGGAGATTCCGGAGATAGAACAGACCACCCGGAGACTGCTTCGTTCCGAACTGCTTGGGCAAAACAGCGCCGCTTTCCGCCAGCAGGCGCAGACCGAACTCGAACAGGAACTTGGCCGGACCCCGACGACGGACGAAATCAACGCCCGGTTCAACATCATTTTGGAGCAGGCTGTCGCCGATGCTTTCGGAGGAAGAATCGAGACGGAATTTAACAAAAGAATGAAGTTCAATCTGGAGCCTTTCGAGTTTGCGGAGTTGCAGAAAATGAAGTTCCTGACTCTTGGGCTAGGTAAACTGGATATTATCACCATGCGCCGAGATGGAAAGGTGACAGTGTACTATCGGGATCATGAGCAGCCCTTCAAACCGCACGTTGATTCCAGTGACAATCTGTTGGCGTTACCGAGGTTTGTATCGTGATCTGTTTCCGCAAATAACGGTTCGTGAAAGGCAGGCGAAGACGCTCTCTCGGTCTCGGAAGATGTTCTTATTCCAGTTAGCCATCATAAGCGTGGTTCGCCACCACGGATGAAAATGAGATTGAGTGAGCATATGCTTGCCGTGTTCATCGGCGAACAGAAGGTCGAAGCATCCTGATGCCGCGAGCCCGTTAGTTAGCCTGGCCGGAGAACCTTACAGGCATCACACACTGTTGCCACCGGTTGACGGGCGAGCACACCAAAACCGACTCTCTTCCCGCGCCGAAGGCTCGATTAAAACCCACTCGAACAACATTTCACCAGCTTGGACGCAGCACGCGCCTGAGGGTGAGCGCGCTCATCTTCCAGATGGTCGCCATGCTCAGCAGGTCGCGAGAGATGCGGCGGTAAGAGTGGCCGGAGATGGTGTGATAAAGAATGGCATAGAGGTCTTCGTTCGTCTTGGCCTGCTCGATGATGCCGTCAATGACGCCCATGCTCATCCCCATCCGGCACAGTCGGCGCAACACGCGACCGTGATAGTGGTCTTCGGTGAGGATGCGCAGACGACGCACGTAGGCTTCGAGCGCCACGGAGTCAATGCCGCGCTCTAACATCACGTCCGCTGCTGCTGTGCCCGTCTGAATCGCCGTCGTAATGCCCATCCCCTTGAAGGGACGAAGCCAGCCTGTCGCATCGCCGACCGCCACGAAACGATCCCAGAAGACATGCCGAGCATGACGCACGGGCGCGCGTCCCTCGTAATAATCGAGCTGCTGAAGGTTGAAGCGCGGCAAGAGGGTGCGTACCTTTCGGTGAAGCAGAAAATCTTCCATGTCTGTGGAGCGCACGCGGCGTCCCATGATATTGACGAGTACATGATCCTGCTTCGGCGTGATCGCGCCAAACTCTATGCGCGGCAGGTCGCTCAAAAGAAAAGCATGTATCTCGCCACTGAGACGCTTCTCTATATATCGCTCGTCGCAAGGCAATCTAATGATGATCGAATTCATATACTCTGCCGGGCGATGATAACGGCGCGCGCGCGGGCTGGCCTGTTCCAGCACCGAGAGCATACCGTCATCCAGACCGCAGGCGGCGACGATCATATCCGCCGAGTATGACAGCCCCTCGGAATAGACGCGCACCGGATGCTCCAGATTGTCCGGATGAAACTCAACGCCGGTCACGCGATCACTAAGCAGGCGCGCGCCCGCCTTGACGGCACGCGCCAGCAGCATCTGGTCAAAGTCCGAGCGCGAGACCATCAGCGCAGGCTCTTCCGTCGTCGGCGCGCGCAGCTCTATATCGCTGCGGTCGCCGTGCAGACGATAGCCTTTGATCGTGCGCTTGATCATCTCCGGGGGAAGCTCTACCTCCAACCTTTCGCGCAAAAGCTCTGCGGTCGGCGGCGCGAGCACGCCCATACAAGGATTGTGATGGCGCGGAAATTGTTTGGGCTCGTAAATGGTGATGCGCAAATTTATTCCGCGCGAGCGGGCGTTGCGCAGCAGACGTAGGGCACAGGCCGCGCCGCCCGGGCCGCCGCCGATGATCGCAACCCTCGACCCGTCGCGCAGACGCAAGCCTCTTAAAGATTGCCGCTCGGTCTGAAATACAACGGCGCGCGCTCTCTCCAACGCCATCCCGCTCGCGCGTCCCGCCATGCGCACCGCCAATCGCGGGTCGAGCGCACGCAGCAGGATTCGTTTATAAGATTGATCTCCGGTGAAGGCCGCCAGCAGCGCGTTTGAAAGCAGCGCGCCGGGACGCGCCAGCTTGCGCTCCGAACGCAGCACGGAGAAGTAAACGGGAGCCAGGAGCGGGTGCGGAAAGATGCGGTCGTAGATTTCAAACAGCATCCGTCCATAAATATTGTCGCGACCGAAGACCTGATTGCAACGCCGCCAGAAATGCTTTTCAAAATCGCGCGCCGTGACGCCGTGATTAATGACACAGTCAACTGCGAGACGCGCCGTCACGAGCGCCGACTCCACCCCGTTCTTTAAGTAACGGGAATCCGAAGCATCGCCCACGATAACGAAGCGTTCGCTGTAGGGCAGACGAGCTGCACCCAGCGCCACGCGCGGGTGACAGTGACAATCAAGTTTCCAATCCGTCGGCAGGTAGTCGCGCATGTAGGTATCGCGCAGCAGGCGCTCTGTGGCGACGACATCAACATCTTCGCCGATGGCTGTGACGGTCACATGCTCGCCCTTCGGGATCAGCGCAACGTAGCGTATGTCTGGCTGCTTGAGGACGAAGAAGTGAATCATGTTACGCAGCTTCTCGCGCTGGAACTCCGGCGAGACGCGAGCCTCTATCACACAGGTCTTCCATGTCGGCGGCGGCTCGTAACCGTAAAGCAGCCGGTGGGCTAACTGCGAATTGACGCCGAATGCACCGATCACCAGATCATACTCGATGCGCTTATCGCCTGCGAGACAGAGGGCCGGTCGGCGCTCAAGCGTGGCGGGCACGTCTATATCATGCACGTTCTGAGGAATGTGGCGCGCGCCAAGTTTGATGGCCTGTTCGAGTAGAAACTGATCGAAGCTGCGCGCGCCGTCAGGGTTCTCTGTGCTCACGGGGCCAGCGCCTCTATAGACGCCGTAAATCTTCCTGGTCGGATCGTTTTCGAGATGGGCGGCAGAGTCCTGGTAATGAACGGCGTAGCCTTCGATCTCGTAGTGTATGACTTCGGGCGGGATGGTCTCGGTCGAGCGTTCGATCTCCTGTATGAGGTTATGACCGATAGCCCCGGCGCACATATTGCAGCCGGGCGCGCCCTTCTTCGAAAAGTTTTTGCCGTCGTAGATGTCTGCGCTGATCTGTAGCCCCAGGGAGCGGGCGCGGCGCAGCAGCTCGATGGCGAAGAACGAGCCCGCAGGCCCAGCGCCGACGATGGCGACCGCGTTACCCGATCTTAGATAGGTCGGCTGCGACATGAGATAGAAACCCCGCGAGCCTTTCCCAACCAGTTCCAAAAAACCGGCAGCGTGCGGGGAGACGCTGGGACGCGCGACACGTTGGGAAGGTTTCAAGCGTCCAAATGCGGACGCAAATTCCACAACTCACCTGAAAGCATAGGCGCGTGCGCGAAGGCATGTCAACGAAGGGATGAGGGCGGCAGCGATGAGGGATGAATTAAAAGCCCTTTGAGCAAACTGTTAAATATCGTATTCACTCAAACGCTTCATCGCTGCCGCCCTCATCCCTCATCCCTTCAAACTCCTCCCTGATTGTGGTAGAACTATTAGAAGGATGGTTGAGCATCCCGTAGCGGCGGCGTCACTGTTCCTGTCTGTACTCTTAACATTCTGGAGGCTTCGGCTCGTATGCGTTCTCTTATCTCGTTGGCGTCGGCCATATTGCTCGGATCGGCATTATTGATGAGCGTGCTTGCCGGTCAAGAAGGCTCCGGCGGGGCGGCGAAAAAGCCCGATGCCAAAACTCCTCCGGCGCACGCCGCACATGAGGACGGCGTGCCGCGCATTGCTCCAATTGAAGCGCATGAGCTGATCGAGAAGGGCAAAGCGATCATGGTTGATGTGCGTAGTGAAAGCTCATATCGCATCGGTCATATACAGGGCGCACTATGGATGCCGGACGTTACTTCGCGCATCAAGGAACTGCCGCGCGATAAGATGATCATCACCTACTGTTCTTGACCCAGCGAACACACCAGCGCCCGTGCGGTGCATGACATTAAAGAGCGGGGCATTAAGAACGCAGCGGCTTTGGTTGGCGGTTACGATGCCTGGGTTCGCGCTGGCTTCCCCGTCGAATCCGGTGATCCGAAGACCAAAGACAAATAGGTTGGCCCAAGGGGCCACGGACGTGCACTAATTGAATTACTTATTGGAGGTCAGTTGAATGCGTCTCTTCGCTTCGTTATCAGCGGCGGTCCTTCTCGCGGCTCTCGCTTTCACAGCATGCAACTCCAGGGATGGAAGCGGAACCGCCGCGCGCTCTACTGGCAGCAGCAGTAGTAGTAGTAATAGTACGGGCTCTGCTTCGGGGCCGACCGCATCAACGCCGGGCGACGGCGTGCGCCGCATGACGACCGCCGAGTTGCGCGACGCTCTGGAAAAGGGCACCGCTGTCGTCGTTGATGTGCGTTCCGCAGAGTCTTATAAGATGAGCCACATCAAGGGGTCGCTGAATATTCCGGAAGGTGAGATCGTCGCGCGCAAAGATGAGATGCCCCGTGATAAGACGATTGTCTTTTACTGCTCTTGACCCAGCGAACACTCAAGCGCCCGTGCGGCGCTAGACCTCAAGAATGTCGGCCTACAAAACACCGCAGCCCTGCTCGGCGGCACAGAAGCGTGGAAGCGCGCAGGGCTTCCGATGGAACCTTAAACGCAGAGCGGCGAGCGCTGAATAAAAGCGTTCTTCCTGCTCGTTACTTATCAATCATCATTGCATTTGGGGCACTGGCTCTGTAACGAGGGCCGGAACAGGCGTCAAGACTCTACCCGAAGGCACGCAGAGTACAGGACAGGGCGCGTTGCGTACGACGCGCTCGATGTCAGGGCCGAGTACGGGCGCGCCGCCGAAGAGCGAATCGTGGGCGCTCGTGCCGATGACGATCAAATCCACATCCTTTTCTGTCGCCAGCCGCACAATCTCCGCATAAGGGCGTCCCTCACCGATATGTGTGACGACGCGCCCTCTGGCCTCCCTCGAAAATACCGCCATTCTTTCTTCGACATACTGACGAAGGCGCGTGAGCGGTGGCCCGCCGCTGTCCGGGAAAAACTCCGCCATCTGATCCATGTAATCACCGATCACATAGATCAAGTGAAGCTCTGCGCCGGTGCGTCCCGCCAGTTCTGCTGCGACCTGCGTGGCCGCGTTTGAAGACGGGCGGAAATTGGTCGCCAGCAATACGCGATTCAGCCGTATCTCCGTATGACTGTCTCTATGCTCGACGAAATCACGTTGCGGCGGCCTGATCGTCAGCACAGGGCAGGGCGCTTCGGCGATAATCTCCTCGGCGGTTGATCCCCACAGGGCGCGCGACAAGCCTTTGCGCCCGTGCGTCACAATCGTCACCAGGTCAATGTCGAAATCGCGTACAGCGCGCGCGATCATCGGCGCGGGCTCGCCTTCAAGGATGACCGGCTCGACCTCCAGACCATCGAACATCGGGTCTGAGAGCAGTTCCCTGACATCCGTGCGTAGCTGCTGTAGCCAACGCTTATCCGTGTCCTCGAAGATGCGATCCGGCAGCGTCAAAAGATTCGCGGGTACTGTTCCGCTCTGCACGCTGAAAAGCACAACGCGGCCGCCGCCCTCGCGCGCCAGTGCCGCCGCATACTTCAATGCCGCACGCGCATGCAGCGTAAAATCTGTCGGAAACAAAATATTTCGGAATGGATACATGATTAATTCAGAAGTAAAAAGATAAATGGTAAAAGTTAGGTCGCAAACCACTTTTAAATTAATTGCTTTTCGTCCGCGCTTTTGCCTCTTTCCCTTTTACTTTTGCCTTTCAAATTTTCCCCGGAGCATCAGCACGCCGGTAAAGATAAAGGCGCGCCAATCATTTCCTGACTGATTGCTGATGACTGACAACTGATTACTTCTTCACAACACCTTCACGCCAGCGATGCGATCCAGGTACGGCATGAGCTTGAAGTGTCTCATCCCTGTCTCGTGCCTGCGTGCCAGCACGGCAAGTTCGAGCGCGACTCGCTCGCGCACACTCCTTCCACGTTCCGCCGTGGCGAGTTTGTCAACGACGCGGCGCAGGGTTTCGCTGATACTCGAAATGTATGCATTCACGTTGGGCTGGGCCTGTAGGCGAACCACGCCATGCGCGTAATGGAAATGCTGCGATGCCGGGTCCAGAAAAGAGAAGTCGTCGGCCAGTTCGAGGCGCGCCGCATGAAACATGGCGGCGAAATCCGCGTTGAAGCTAAGGGTCGCTCGCTCTATCGCAGCGATCAAATCACCGCTTAGTCGCACCAGATCAGGCCACCCTAACACTTGTGGCTCAATCTCTCCCCCATCTTCCGGCGCACGCTCTGTAGCAGCGGGCGTCCGAGAGTGTGCGGGCGCTTCGTCTGTGGCCGCAGGATCTTCCTCCGCACTGGTGTAAATACTGATTCGGCCGCCCGGATCACTGGCGCGCACCAGCAGCCGCTGCAACGCCGCCTCGCCTTCCGACTCGCGCCCCGCAGCATGATTTATTTCCAGCACGCGCGGAGGCGCACTCTCGCCCTCAAGGAAAACATCCGCCTCGTATTCTTCCAACTCGACATGCACACGCCCGAAGAACGCACGCGCCCTTAAATATCGCAGCAGGGCGGCCAGATTGACGTACGCCGTATCCAGGTTTTCATGGAGGGGGCGATATTGTATGTCGTCCTCTTGCATAAGCCTTTGCCTTCGCAGATTCCGGGACCTCTGGCGCTTTTCTAAGAGCGGAAGTTTTGCGGCGGAGTCTAGCAGAGCGCCTTCAACACCGTCAACGAACCTACTCTGGCGATTCGGTTTTGTGAGGGGCTTTTTTATTGTTGCAAAGCGCGCGCCTTCCGTGACAAACTCCGCCGCACTAAACGGGCGGGCTGTAAGGCCCACGGGCATGCCGCCGGTTTTGATTTCCACCTTTAAGCATTAGCGGAGAGATCAGTTGATCGAAGTCACCGACATCATCAAACGGTACGGCTCCAACACCGTGCTCAATCACGCCACGTTTCAAATACAGGAAGGACAATTGACGACCATTCTCGGCCCTTCCGGGTGCGGCAAATCCACACTGCTGCGCTGCCTGAACAGGCTGGAGCGTTTCGACCGTGGGCGATTGAGCATTGGCGGCGTCGAAGCGCTGGGCACGGAAGACAGGCAACTCTCGGCGGCGGAAGAGAAGGAGTTAACAAAGCGTTTGCGCGCGATGGTCGGAATCGTCTTTCAAAATTTCAATCTCTTCCCGCATCTGACGGCGCTCGGCAACGCCAGCGAAGCGCCGATGACCGTCAAGGGCCTGAGCCGCAAAGAGGCCGAAGAGGTGGCGCGTCATTATCTGCACAAGGTCGGATTGTCCGACAAAGAGGAGCATTTCCCCGCGCAGCTCTCCGGCGGGCAACAGCAGAGAGTTGCCATCGCGCGCGCTCTGGCGATGGAGCCCGACGTGATCCTTTTCGACGAGCCCACCTCGGCGCTCGACCCGCAACTGATCAAAGAGGTCGGGCGCATGCTGAGAGCCCTCGACGATCTGGGCAAAACGCTCGTCGTCGTTTCGCACGACATGAATTTCGCGCGCTCTATCTCCGATCAGGTGATCTACTTTGAAGGCGGGCACGCCGTTGAAGCAGGGACGGCTGAAGAGGTGTTCGGCAATCCGCAGAAGCCGGAGACGCGCGCCTTTATGCAGAGTTTTCAGGAAGACGAGGGCACAGCAGGCGCAGCAGAACCGGATGCGGGTAATACTGTGAAGAACGAAAAACTCGATGCGGAGATGGGCACGCGGGCAACTCTCGGACAGGAAGAATGATTAATCATATGAGCCTCAAATGTCTGCGGGTAACGCTCGCGGCGCTGCTTCTCTTTTTGATCTTGCCCGGTGCGGCCTCTGCCCAAACGGCGCTCGAACGCGTGCGCAGCTCGGGCGAGCTGCGCATCGGAACGGACGCTACTTATCCCCCGCTCGAATCCGCAGAGGGCGGCCAGTTCACAGGCTTCGATATTGATCTGGGCAACGCTATTGCGCGCGAGCTGGGTGTGCGCGCTCGTTTCATCAATGCAGGTTTTGACGGCATCTTTCCTGCGCTCCAGAACGGAACCTTCGATGCCGTGATGTCTTCGGTCACGATTACGTCCGAGAGAAGCGCGACGATGCTCTTCTCCGATCCGTACTATAATTCCGGTCAATTGATCGTCGTGCGCGGCGACACGCAGGGAATCAACACCCCGGACGATTTAAACGGCAAGAAGGTAGGCGTGCAGATCAACACGACGGCGCAATTCGATCTGGAGAAGCGCGCGGGCGTCGAGGTCGCCAAGTACAATACCATTGACCTCGCGTTGCTCGACTTGAGAAACGGGCGCATTGATTCGGTGGTCGGCGACGCGCCCGTGTTGAAGTACATGATCACCCAGAGTTTTCGCGAGCTGAAGACTGTCGGTCGTCGCTTTACGGATGAAAAGTTCGGCATCGCTTTTGCTCAGGGGAGCGAGGACTTGCAGCAGGCCGTTAACGCGGCCCTGCGGCGCATTAAAGAGACTGGGGAATACAACCAGATACATGAAAAATGGTTTGGCGAAGCGGCTGAGCGGGCGGCTGAGCAGGCGGCGAGCCAGACCAAGCCGAAGGTTTTCGATCTGGACATACTTCGCCGCACCTGGCGATTCTTCCTGATGGGTGTCTGGTGGACGGCGAAGCTGGCCTTCCTCAGTTTATTGTTCGGCCTGCCTATCGGCCTATTTTTAGCGCTCATGCGCGTTCAATCCTCGCGCCTGATCGCGGCTCCGGCTGCCATATATGTGGAAGTAATGCGCGGCACGCCGCTTCTCGTGCAGATACTTTTTATCTATTTCGTGCTGCCATATTTCCGCATCTATATACCTGCGTTTACCAGCGGCGTGATCGCGCTCACCTTGAACAGCGCCGCCTACATCGCGGAGATTTTTCGTGCTGGTATTCTCTCGATAGACGCCGGGCAGATGGAAGCGGCACGCGCCCTGGGCATGACTTACTCGCAGGCGATGCGCCGCATCATTCTGCCGCAAACATTTCGCCGCGTCGTCCCACCGCTCACGAACGAAGGCATCGCGCTCTTGAAAGACTCTTCGCTGGTGTCCGTCATCGGCCTGACGGAGCTGGCGCGCACCGGCCAGGAGCTGGCGAGCCGTTATGCCGCGCCGCTTACGATCTGGCCCATCGTCGCGCTCTTCTATCTGCTCCTGACGTTTCCGCTGACGCGCGTTGCCGAGTATCTGGAGAGGCGCTGGCGACCGATCACGCGCGCCTGAGGCGATTGGAAAAATCCACGCATAGTTCGCCAGACTCGCGTACGAATAGTATGGCAATACGTGATGAGCCGTATTAACTTGTCGCGGACAGTGATAGTGTCCCGTTTGTAGATTTAACCCTACAGTGATCTTTATTCAACATTATCGTTTCGTTGAATGAGACTTGCCATGACGGCCATTAACTCGGCCAGCTCGACCGGCTTAGGGATATGCATTTGATAGCCCGCCCTCAGCGCCCGCAAACGGTCTTCCGTTCTCGCATATGCGGTCAAGGCGATGGCCGGTATTTTTCCTCCGTGCCCGGCAGGCAGTGCTCTTACTTTCCTGATCAACTCGTAACCGTCCTCGCCCGCCATCCCTATGTCACTGACTAAGAGATCGGGACGCTCCTCTTCAATAGCTTCGAGCGCCTCCTGGGCCGACGTGGCAGTCAAGACTTTTGCGCCGCACTGGCTGATCCCGACCCTGAGTAACTCCCTCGTATCGGCCTCATCGTCAATCACAAGCACCTTTAGTCCCTCGAACCTTTCGGGGCAGTCGTAGGAAGGGAGCGTATCTCTGGCCGCCGGGTGAACGCGCTCTGTAGAATTATCCTTCTGATAAACCGGAACTACCGGAAGCTTCACGATGAAAGTCGCCCCTTGTCCTTCGCCCTGACTCTCAGCATGCACCGTGCCGCCGTGCAGCTCAACCAGGTGGCGGACGATTGCCAGCCCCAGACCGAGACCGCCGTGCTGGCGCGTCGTTGTTTGATCAGCCTGCCGGAATCGCTCGAAGACGTGTGGGAGGAACTCCGGTTTGATGCCGACCCCCGTGTCGCTGACCGCGATCTCGATGTGCGAGTTGATGCGCTCAAGCCTGATTTGCACCCTCCCGCCTTTGGGGGTGAACTTGATGGCGTTGGAGAGCAGGTTCCAGATGACCTGTTGCAGGCGCGTCGGATCGCCCGCGACAGAAACTACACCCGTATCCATCACCTTCTGAATCCGCACCTCTTTAGCTTCGGCTGCCGGTCGAAGCGCCTCAATAGCAGATTCGATAAAGGAGCCGGGTTCAATCTGCCTGACATCCAGGCGCAGCTTACCTGTAATGATTCTTGAAACGTCGAGCAGATCATCAATGAGTTGCGACTGAGCACGCGCATTACGTTCTATAGTCTCAAGCGCACTGGCCGCTCTTTTTTCATCGAGTTGTCCTCTGCGCAACAGGTGCGCCCAGCCGAGGATGGCCGTTAGCGGTGTTCGCAGCTCGTGCGAGATGGTGGCGAGAAACTCGTCCTTCAGGCGATTGGCCTCGCGCAGCTCTTCGGCCGTGCGGCGCTGCTCGTCAACATCAGTGTTGGTCCCGAACCAGCGCACGATACGCCTTTGAGAATCGCGCAGGGGGTTAACTCTCGTCAGGAACCAGCGGAACACTCCGTCAGCGCCTTTGAGCGGGAACTCCATCTCGAACGGCTCGCCGGTCTCAAGTGACGCACGCCAGCGATTGACCACTTGAGGCAACATCTCCGGGTCATGCACGGATTGCCAGCCCCAGCCCGCCATCTGCTCAGGGCTAGTGCCCGTGTAGTCATACCAACGTTGGTTGTACCAGAAGATGTGCCCGTCCGGCTCGGCCATCCAGACCAGTTGAGGCACGGCGTCGGCGAGGGTACGCAACTGTATCTCGCTCTCGCGCAAGCGCTCTTCCATTTGCTTGCGGTCTGTGATGTCGAGCGACAAGTAGAGCACTGAACCGGGCCGACTATCCTGGCCGGGCAGCACCGTCCACGTGACCAGGAGTTGCCGCCGACCCGTAGGGAGGTCTACTTCTATTTCGTCAGTCTCGCTGATGCCTGTCGCATACACCCTGTCCAGGATAGGTGCTACTACTTTGTCGGCTTCAGGTACGACTTCACGATGCGTGCGTCCTAGGAACTGATCTTCAGAGAGTCCTGTAATCTCGCACGTCACACGGTTAACGAGCACGAACCTATGATCTGGGCCTTCCATCACGCCGATGGCCATGGGCGCGTCCTCCAGCACGAGACGGGTGAAGTCCCGCTGCTGCTCGGCCGCCGCCCGCGCGTACTGTTCGCGCGTAAGCAGCTCTTCAAGCTGTCTTTTAGACTTATGCAGTTCCTCTTCTGTGCGCTTACGCTTGGTGATGTCCTGTATCACGGTTAGGGTAAAGGCCTCGCCGCCGATTTCAATCTCTTCGGCCGAGAGCAGTCCGACGATCTCAGAGCCGTCCCTCATGCGGAAGATGTACTCGGCATTACGAACCTGTCCGAGCTGGCGAACCGTTTCCATCTCTTCTTCGCGGTCCTGCGGTTTAGCCCATAGACCGAGTTCGACGGTGGTGAGTCCTATCGCTTCTTCGCGGGTGAAGCCTGTGACGTTGACGAAGGTGTCGTTGACCTCAAGCAATTTTCCGGTTTTGAGCGAGGAGATCGTCAGGACAAGCGGGCTCGAGTTGAAGGCTTTGGCGAACCGCGCCTCGGATTCGCGCAACCTGGCTTCCGCTTCTACGCGCTCAGTGATGTCGCGCGTGAAGCAGCGCGTGTGGACGAATTTGTCTTCCTCCCACATCACGTTCGAGTTGATGAGCACGTGACGTATGGAGCCGTCCTTACACCTGAGTCGCGCTTCGTAGTTGTGAAGCGTCTCTTTATTAGTCAGCCTGCACAGGATGTCGTTGATCACATCGCTGTCTGCGTGAAACTCCGTGATGCTACGGCCGATGTACTCTTCGCGTGTGTACCCGAGCATGTCTAGTTCAGCCTGGTTGGCCCACAGGATGGTCCCGTCGGCACCGACCCAATGCAGACCGACGGATGCGTTCTCGATAAAATCGGCTAGCTCACGTTCACGGCGGCGCAACTCTTCGAGAGTGTTTGACTCATCAAAAGCGTGTTCGGAAATTACACTGTCAGAAGCCATCAGTTTATTCAGCCCTTGGTTCCATACCCAGAGAGGTGCGTGGGGAAATTCCCCGTTCCAAATTTTTCAATAAACTGGGGGATTCTCATTATAAGAGGTAATACAAAGATTTACATCTTAATTATCAGAGCATAGATGGGGTGAGAGTAACTTGCTTTTCTGATCGCACCTTGCGCCACATCCGAGTAGGCTGCGGATAAGGAAACCAAGGAAAGAGAACCATCTCCACATATAAGAGCACCTTCTTTCAAGAAATTGTTGTTAGTCTGTTAAATTTATCAAAGCGATAAATCAAGCTCAATAATCATTTTTGGATGTTGTGGATAACTTCTAACCTGTTTTCCTTTGTTTTATTGCCTACCTTGTATAGAATCCGGGTTCATTGGAGGACTAAATTAGATGCTTAAACCACGACTTACTTTGATTATTCTTGCCATCAGCTTCTTAGCTTTAGTAACGCCCTCTCTTGCTACTGGTGGGCTAAAGAAAGATCCATTCGTTGGTACATACACTCGTACTTTCATAGGCGCAACCGGCGGGATCAAAGAAACGCTCGTGCTTAAATCAAACATGACTTGCACATTGAAGTCTGTGTATGAGGGGCGCAAGCCTATCGTCCAGACTTGTAAATGGAGCAAGAAAGAGAATTCGGCGAAAGTGACATTTAAAGAGGGCGAGGAAGCCAACAACATGACTTTTAAGCTTCAAGGCAATGAATTAGTTGCTACTGAATACGACAAGAGTATTTGGGGAGCCGAAGTGAAATACCGTAAGGTGTCGTAATCTCGCTTATAGACCCTTTTTTGGACCGTATTAGATTTAATGGTGGCACGCCCACTGTTCCTCATTTGTTTTTAACAAATGATACCAGCAGCTTCGTCCATGAGCGTTCGACCTTTTTCCATTCGCGGCCGCATTGAGCGGCTCGGTCTTTCGCCGGCAGGCCTTCCGTGAAAACGCTCTTTTATTTGTCGGGCCTGCGCCGTGCCCAATCGCTACTGCCATCCGCAATCCCAAATCGAAACGCCTTTCCTCAAGGTCGCGTTTCTGCTTTGATGGTCTGATTTTGTCGAGATGAAGACTTATTTTTTGTAGTTTTCCGCCACAAACTTATTAAAGAGCTTATTCAGATTTTCCTTTTCGTATATCGCAAATCCATCCGCATTTGGGTTTCTGGATCTGACTGCATTCTCTTTATTTTTCTCATAAGCGATGGCTTCTTTTATGTAGGCAGTGACGAATTTGTTTCCAAGCGGAGTGGCGATAAATCTGTCGTGTTCGGCTTTGTCTGCTTCGGTAAAGTCCAATTTACCGCCGTTTCCTGTGATCAGTTCCGCCATATTTGAGATCCTGACATATTTCAAAACCTGCTGACCGGAAGTTCCTTGAAAATAAGCGATCAGGCCGGTCAGTTCTTTGAGCGAAAACTTCGCGGTATAACTTTGCTGCAAGCCTTCTTTTATCCATCGTTCGGTCGGGAAATTTGTTCTGATTGCGTCTTCGGTGATCTTGTCGGCGATCTTTATCAATTGATCATAATTGCTTCTGACAAACGATTTTTGATCAGGCGTTAATTTAACGTTGACTTTGAGAGCGTCATCAAAACCCGCGATTCGGTTTTTTCTTTCCTCGTCCACTGCGGCTTTAACATCTGCTCCACTTTTGCTCCCCGGCAGTGAAGCCAATTGTTCTTCAATGCCGACGTAGGGATGCATCAAGAAGGTTAGATCAACCAATTTTTTGACCGATGCAGGTTTTGATATTGCGCCATTGGTTTTTTGAGGTTGAGGAGACGGCGATTCGTCCGGGATCTGCTTATAGAACGAAAAAATTGAATATATCTGGTATTGGATCCCCGAATCTTTGATGACGGATTTGACATCCTCAAAAAGCAGATTGATAACAACCTTCTTTGTTTTACCTGCCAGGTCTTTGCGCCTATCCCATTTTTCGGCGACCAACGCGGCGTTTTTCTCATCCAATTCCGTTCTTGAAACTACTCCTTTGAGTTCCTCAACCAGAGCAGTAAGTGATTTTGCATCAAGCGGTTTATCGGAATCAGTTTGTGCCATTGCACTAAAAGTTGAGATTGTACACAAAAGCACAAAAGCTATTATTAACTTTGTCCAATTAATTCTTGTTTTGGATGTCCTATTCATTTTATTTTTTCTCCTCAAATATTTTCAGCTTCCACCTTACTATTAACCTTCCCCTTTCCTATCCATTAAACGAGAACTGGCTGAAATCGGCTCATTTTTTAAAAATAAACCGCTAAAACCTACTTCTTGTAGTTTTCCTATACAAACTGATTAATGATCTTACTCAGGTTTGCTTGGTCTAGGGGTGCAGCAACAAGTCAGGCTTGTTCATTGGCAACAGTCATCTTCCTTCTTTCAGTGTCTCGCACCGGAGTCCCACTTATGAGACGATGCCGGAAGCCTCATTTTGCCACTCAGTGATACTTCAGGCTTGCAACCAGTGAGGATCATTGTCTGCCAATTGCTGTCGCATAGTAACAATGACCCTACACAAAAGGAGCGAGCATGTTAAAGGTAAAAGATATGGCGACGGGTGAGATGCAGGCGCTGCTGCTGCGTGTGGGGTTCAGGCCCCTGCCGCAGAAGATCCTCGAAGTCGAGATACTCGCCAACGGACGCGCAGTAATCCTTTAAGTGTGCGATTCACACAGATGCTTTCAATTTCCGCAGCTCTAAATCCACCCTGTAATCCTGGGCCTGTATCCGCTCTTTTGATGAGTCGTAGAGCGCCTCAACCTCGTCTGTGAACGGCGTCTTGAGCGACAACTCGCCCCACCGCTCCCACGGAGTCTGACTGTGCAGCGATCCGTGTGGGCGGAACTCGTTGTAGTAGACCTGCCAATCATCGAGCTTCTTCTCCAGATCAAGGCTTGCCAAATCAACCGTCGCCCAGAACTCTTCGAGGTCCGTCTTCTGTGAACGCTCGACCTTGCCGTTCAAATGAGGGGAGGCCGGCTTGTTCGGTCGGAACTTTATCCCATATTCCATCATCTGCTCTTGGAAAGCATAAGCGAAGAACTCTCGCCCTCGATCTGTCTGGATGCGCTGGACGGGGAATGGCATCTCTTCGATTACTTTCTCAAGAAACAATAGTGAGTTAGCCGCTGTCCGACGCTCGTAGATAGCCAGCACTCTGACCTGCGTACAATCTGAGGTAGCCGTGTACTGATACAGCTTCGGGGCGATCTTGCAAGTGTCCATCTGGATAGGGTCGCCCGGCACGGGCCGCTCGTAGCGGTGTTTCTTCTTGCGGGATAGTCGGGAGCGTTTGAGTGGCTGCTGGTCGTGGCGCTTGAGCACCTTATGTATGGTGGCGAGCGAGAGTTTGCAGTCATGCTCGCGCAGCAACTGGCTCTGAATCCGGCGTGTGCCCAAGCGTCGACAGCGCAGGGTGAGAATCCACTGCTCCTGCTGTTCGAACACCTTCGTGGCTGGCGAGTTGGCCGGGCGTCTACTGCGATCCGTCAAGCCGTTCTGCCCTTGCTGCTGATAACGTCTGACCCACAGTCGGAGGGTAGGACGTGAGATACCGCATCGGCGGCAGACGAGCCCAGAGTCCCTAGTCTTTTCAAACAACTCAACCCAGTGAAGTCGTTGCGCGATTTTGTGATCCATTCAGCGATTCTACAGTGAAAGGATGTCTATGAATCGCATACTTTAAGCTGACACCGGCCACACTCGCCGCACGCCACGCGGCTATCTCCGAGTCGGCATGCTCACCGATGATGTATGCGTGAATGGAGCGCGCCTCCAAGTTCAGGCGTTCGCCAAGCATTGCCCGCAGCCGCGCCGTGTCCAGCACGGTGCCCGAACCGATGACACGCTCGACCACCAGCCTCGACTCACTTTGCGCGACCTGCGCAAGGACATCCACCGGGTTCGTGGTCATCAACCCGACGCCGTTGAAGCCAGCGGTGAACAGGTGACGCATACATTTGCACACGACCGTGACGTTTCTGCCCAACAGGTCGAAGTGCGTTTCGCCGGGGCGGCTTCCCAATCCGGCGGCGATTACAGCGATTGAGGCGTCCGCCACATCACTGTAATCACCAGCCCAAACGCGCACTGGGCGCGCTAGCGCGGCGGCATGCTGTAAGTCCATCGCCTCGCCTTCGGCGAGTTCTCGGTTGCAGTCTACAAGCACGACCTCGCGCGCTACCCCGCCCGTGATCAGTGAGTAGGCGCTCGTCGCTCCGACTTGGCCGCAGCCGATGACGGCAATTCGGTTTAAGGTGTTCGTTAGTGCTCCCGGTTTTCATTCAGCTTCCTCTATCGTCCTCAGATATGAGACTTCCACCAGTTGCTTGATCCCTAAAAGCATCTTCCGCTCCATAATAAAGTTGGCAGGCTCGCCAACCATAAACCTGAACAGTGAGGCTTTTTGTTAACACGCAGACCGATTACAAGCCGTGTCGTGCTCCCATCAACGGGGTTCAGGACGAAAGCCCAAGTGCTGTTTTCCATCTTTGGGTGGTGGCGCAGCACGAGCGTGCAGTCGGGTTCAAGCGCGGCAATGTGCCAACCAGCACACTCGGTGAATCGGCCTCAAGCCAGTCCTCCGCGCCTGAAGACTATCAAACGGCTTACGTGATACCGATTAATTTCAAAACGAAGGGGCCGGTCAAGGCAACCAGCAGGCAGCCCAAGACCATTAAGATAATGCCGGGCGAGAGGAGATCGGAGGACTTAATACCACCTTCGCCGTAGACCATCGCGTTCGGAGGCGTGCTGATGACGAACGCGATGCCGAAGGACGCAGTGATGGCTACGAGGATGGCGGTAGATGGATTTGCATCGGCAAGGTTTGCTAATCGTAGGTAGAGACGCGGGCGTAGATTCCAGCTTTCATCATAGAGATTATGGAGTGTCAAAAAAACCCTCTAAAAACGAGTATCAAAACCTTAATGATTTCGGGGTGTTTTGCTGGTTGATTTATACTGTCAGAAAACTACAGTTATTTGACATCAGCAGTATGGCAGAAAAGATGAAGGTTGTGAGTAGGTCTCATATGAGATAGAGTGCGAGACCTTGAATCGCTGTTGCGGTCAATGACCTTACTCACTCCAGTACTTTAGTAAAAGTAGCATCTGTGTCCTTTGGCCGGCTCCGCTTTTGTTCGTACATTTTTTCATCCGCTTTGGCTATCAATTCCTCAATCGTAACCGGATTCTTAGGATCGAGAGACGCTATACCGACGCTTAATGACAATTCGTAGGGATGCGTTTTTTGTGCGTTGTAGTCTGCCAGTTTCTCTTGCAAACGACTCGCAATAATTTCTGGGCTATGATCAGAGATATCCATCACCAGAACGGTAAACTCGTCCCCACCGAGACGTGCAATGATGTCTGAATCACGAAAGGTTTCCTTGAGGATCTTTGCTGTTTGACAGAGCGCCGTACTCCCTTCGTCGTGACCAAAGGTATCGTTGATTGCTTTCAAGCCGTCCAGATCAGCATATACAAGCGATAATCCAATTTCCATGCGATGTGCCAATTTCCACTGTTGTTCAGCAAGGGTCAGAAAGCCTCGTCGGTTGTACAGCCCCGTCAGGTCATCGA
>JBKKAL010000187.1:0-10090 GCA_046714695.1 Pyrinomonadaceae bacterium | reverse complement strand
GTGTCAGCCTGATGTAGCCCTTCAATATTTCCATAATCAATACTCCCATCAGGATCAATATTAGGTTTCACAGCATCCATAGGCAACAGGCCATCAACATTAGCGACATGTTCAAAAATGAGGTGAGCGTGTTTATAACACGTATACTCATCTGGTGAAGGTAGAACATAACATTCATGCCCCGGCCATAGGCTAGCTTCCAGATCAAAGACGAGTCGGTGGTGTCCGGCATCAAAATGCCAGCCAAGTACCCCACTATCTTCAAGGTCAACGCCGTCGAACATTCTCTATTTCTCTATTCAACTCTCGCAAGCGGGAGACGCCTAACGCTCGAATTAACCGGGCGCGCATTCAACCACATTACGGACAAGTTCTCGATGAAAGCCGCGCTATTCGCGCTCCGGTTGAATGAGTTGTTAGGCCGATTGCCTGATATTTCCGTTAATTGCTTGACACTGGCATGTTACTGTTCCAGATGTCGACGGCGAGTTTCCAATCCCCTTTCTGCCGCCTCCACACTACGACGTACTTGCCTGCATCACGTTTATTGTCGGGAAAGATCAACTCGTATGTCCCTACCTCATATGCCACATTCCCTTGCGCCTCAACATCGGACGTACTTAGCGTCAGCTTAGCACCCGCATTAATAAAGCTCTGCCAGAATTCTTGTATCCTTTGCCTCCCCAGAACCATCGGGCTGTTCGGGGGCAGCACCCGCGCGCCTTCAGCATACATGTCAGCAATTCTTGCCGCGTCACCTTTGCTAAGTGCTTCAACGAACCTCTTGTTAGCGGCTTCAATGGCATTACGAACATTGCTGCCCGAAGTCTTGTTTCCTTTTGTCTGACCCGGTGACAGAGAGACTGCCACAATCATTATAACTAGCACTAAAAAGATTCGATTCATTGTTATCTCCTTCAGAAGAATGGTTAAGGCAAGGTGATTTTTACATCTGCGGTAAGGTTCAGGTCAACAGCTACAGGAGATTTTGTGACTGACGGCCCTTCGGCCTAACGCCCGAATTAACCGGGCGCACATTCAATGTATCAAGCATCCAAGTCTCGCGGATAAAAGCAATGCTATTCGCGCTCCGGTTGAATGAGTTGTTAGACGCCGCCTCCCGCATAAAAGGTCAATCACATCAACGCTTTTTCTTCGACGCACAAGTCGCTGGATTTCTCGCGTGCAATCCTGAAAACGTAAACAGAATGTCTGAGAAATACCATTCGCCGTTTTCCAGGGAAACATAAGTAGCCGCTTGCCATTTCTTTGTGCTCCAACCCTCACGCACTTTAGCACAACCATAAATTGCATATTCACCATCAATGGTTGGATTTTCAGTCGTGTATTCGGGAACGAAATCAACAATGTGAGCTTTCCCCTGCATTCGGATGTCAGACAAGAACTGTTCTTTCGTTAGGTCAGGATGTTGGGTGTGAACTTTGGGAAGCATCTCGAATAACCTGTCATATTGTTTGGTACGCCGATATTCGACAAGCTGCTTAAGGCGCTCGGCAAGATGAGCACGTTGATTAGCTGGAACAGGATCGAAAACTTTAAGACTATCCTCAGCATGGCCGTATGCTATCAATAAAAGAAGTAGCAGAAGTGTAATGGAGCTTAGTAGTTTCATAGCTTTACCCAACGAAAGGCGTCTAACGCCCGAATTAACCGGGCGCGCAATCAACTGCGCTAGGGCCAAGTTGACGATGAGAGGCAAGCTGATTCCGCTCCGGTTGAATGAGTTGTTAGATTGCGCCCTTAGCTGCAACCCTCCTGCTTTCCCAAAAGAGCATTCCGATTATGACGAGCAACTCTGCACCCGCGAATAGCAAAAGACACAACACAAGATTTTCTGCATTTGGAGATTGGTTATTACGCAACCATCGCTCATATTGCACCAAGCTTCCCGTGCGCTCTAGCCAATAAGGAAGCACGCACCCAAAAATGCCCACAATAATTACAACGGAGCCGAGAACACGATTGGCAAACTCGCGTCTCCAAATACGCGTGTATAACCCAAGCAAGAGCGGCAGCGCGAAAGGTGCGATAAGAATATATGGCTCGCCTCCCGTCGTGCCTCCGTTCTTCCGGTACACAGCCAACAAGACGATGATTTGCAGAAGGCTGCCCATCAGGAATGCAGCCCACAGGATTGAGTTCCAATAGTTCTTACGCATAAGAAAGAAATCTAACGCCCGAATTAACCGGGCGCGACGAACCGCCGATACACGCAAGTTCTCGATAAAAGCAATGCTATTCGCGCTCCGGTTCAATGAGTTGTTAGGTGCGCCGTCATTTAGAAGAAGTCTCGTCCGCCAATTTCTTCAACACTACTCTTGGATCACCAATAAATGGCCCAATCACTGCGTCGCCGTGACTCATGTGACAATCTCCCCACAGATAAAATATCTCTTGCTTTGGTAAGAAGAAAACGTATGTACCTGTTCTTCGGTTATGTCCGTTTACCAATACATCAGGGTAATGATGCATCATTACCTCAGAGCGTAAAACACTTTTCTCAATTCCATATTGACCATTCCACTTTGAGAAAAAGTCAGGAACGTCTATCCAACATGTTTCAGGTAAACGGCAGCGTTCAACATTCAATGGATTAACAATATCTTTTGCTACTTTAAGCTTTCGGGCATCAATGGTAAATCGCGGGCTTCCGTCGAGGATAATGATCTTGCTATTAGCAACTAAGGGAGGCCATTGTCTGTCATCGGAAGATTTATCTTGGCCTATAACCCGAGCATAGAATCCTGAAAGGCTGAGAAGCGCTATTAGAGCAAGAGCTGATTTCCTCATCACTTATATCCCCCGACTTCATTAGATTGTAGCACCTAACGCCCGAATTAACCGGGCGGGAGACAACCGCACCGTGCGACAAGTTGACGATGAGAGGCACGCTAATTCCGCTCCGGTTGAATGAGTTGTTAGACCTCGCCTGCGATTTCATAAGCAACCATGCCTTTTGAGCCGTCTGCGAAAACATGGGTCTGGCAGCGTACCACATCGCCCGGTGAAAATTGCCATCTCTCATCTTCAGAGTTAAAATTTGAGTTAGTGATTCGATAGATGTCATCACACAGATGGACAGCTTCGACCGGACGCCAAACATCTGTGCCTTCATCCAAAAGCGTAACGTAAATTTGGGTTGAGGTTTTCATTTGCCCTTGATACACATAGCCTCAAAAGATATATGAAATCACGCGCCATCAGACGACATCACGAGGAACGCATCAAGTGCCGCGTCAAGGAATATTATAGCGGCGTACATAAAGACGACTCGCGCAGAATCGGACAAATGGCTCACGCTCGAAAACTCTGTTCATGCTGGATGTGCGGCAATCCTCGCAAATATTTCAATGAGCCAACTCTTCGAGAGCGCCGATTACGCGAAGAGGTCTAACGCTCGAATTAACCGGGCGCGCATTCAACGCCGATAAATTCAAGTTAACGATGAAAGACAAGCTAACTCGCGCTCCGGTTGAATGAGTTGTTATGCGGCGTCTGTAAAAGGGTCATCCTCCTAGCGAGTTCACGTAGCGCTTCCATGTGTTTGTTTTGAAAACAGAACTTCAACTGACCGGTCTGCATCTCAACATTCTTGGCATCCACGATTGCTGCAAAGGTCTTCTGTGAAAGCATCATGTCAAGCCATTCAATGCCAGGCTCGGCGAAGCTTGTAACTATATCCCCGCCACGTTCGGCAGCTTCGACAGAGCGTATCTTGATCGGCGTGCCATCTAGCAAGAAGGTTACATGAGGTTTGTCAGGGAATCTACTTTTCGCCGCCCTTGATGTGAACGCTAGTGTCACAATTGGCCAAACGAGCGACTTCTTGTCTTTAGTGATGTAAGCAAAACTCGCCGTAAATTCAATGGGTGTGCCGAGAGAATCAGGACTCTCAATGAGAGTACGCTCAAGGCTTACAAAAGTCATCTCTCCGTCTTCTGTAGGCTTGGACTCTTCTATGATCTTGTAAGCGGGCTTTAAATCAGAGGATGTAGGCTCTTGCGCCAAAACAGAGCATGTGAGAAACAGCAGCGCCACTTTTAGAATGATTTTCATTTCATTCCCCTCAGTCTTGAGCAATCTAGTATCTAAATGCGAAGCAGCATAACGCCCGAATTAACCGGGCGGGAATCAACCACATTGTGCGACAAGTTGACGATAAAAGTCGTGCTAATTCCGCTCCGGTTGAATGAGTTGTTAGGCGCGGCATAATTTTTAACCCGGCAGATATTTATTTGCAAATATCTGAATGATATTATCACCCTATCAGATCAGCGCATGGAAGCCCGATATACTTGGAAATGTAAAAGTTTCTTGCAAATTTAGATGCGTTTGCTGTAAAAGGCTCCCAGTTTTTCAGCAGGAAAATTAAAAGGAGAAAGCCAAGTGGCCGTAAATATTAATGAGCAGTTGCAAAGGATAACTTGCGAGAAATGCAGTCAGAACGGAGGCGACATTTATTCATTTCATTATGGAAAGAAAAATTCCGAGACGAGCAGACGCGTCGGCAACGCAACCATCTATACAACAAAGTACGACATCGCCGGAGAGAAGAATGCCGCAGTATGTGGCAAGTGTATCCGACATCGTCGGATTATTAGGCTTGTCGTGTTCGGGTTAATGATTACCGTGGGAGCGGGCCTTGCGTTGTGGGCTTCCGGCTGGGATCAATTCAAGGACCCTACGCGAATCAGAGAAGCCGTGCAACTCCAGATGGCCACGTTGGGGGTTGCCGGCATCCTTGGCCTGATAGGTCTCTTGGGTCTTCTCCCAAGCCTCTTTGCGAGCAAGAATACTCATGCAGAGAACATGATAATCGCACTCAAGAAGGATGAGTTACGGAAACAAGGCTTCGACACTTTTTGGAACAATAAGAACTTCAGCAAACTGAGGCGAGGATGAGACTTGGTAAATACGTTGGAAAATACTCTAAAGGTAGTCAACAATTTCATGGCTCATAAAGACTAGCGCCTAACGCCCGAATTAACCGGGTGGGAAACATCTAGCCAAGCATTCAAGTCCTGCGGATGAAAGCCAAGCTGATTCCGCTCCGGTTCAATGAGTTGTTAGACAGCGCCACAAAGCAAAGCGCTATCTTCAATTATAGCGCATTTTAATTGCTCATCTCCTATGCTCTTAATGTTATACTTGGCGAGCATCAAGCGCCGCGTAGGGGAGCGTCCGAATCCTACGGTAGGCAGGCACGCCATTAGAGCGCGTCCACGGCGAAGCGTGACGGATTAAGAGGGAGAAGATTAGTGTCTGACGAACCTGAAAACAAGCGATTGATCCCTATCAACTTGGAAGCGGTGAACTGCCCAAAGTGTGACACGAAGATGCCCGCTATACGAGTGCCAGATGGTCTGAGCCAGCTCATGTGGGGTGGCTGGACATGTCCGCAGTGCGGATGTCGCATGGACAAGTGGGGAAAGACCGTTGAATCCGAAAAAGAGTGAGTGAGCAAGGGGCTACGATACAGGCCGGCCATTCTGCGATCAATGCTCTGACATCTTGCGCATCTTTGCCAGCAATTCACCTGCGCGCGCAAATCTTTTCTGCGCGGTTGAGCGCCGATTTTCGTAATAACTGCGGAATGTGAGCATGAGTGACCAGTAGATGGATATACCTGAACAACAGTTATGGCTTTCTTTATTGTACTCCAACTTACCGAATCGAAAAGCTGTCTAACGCCCGAATTAACCGGGCGGTGCGAATCCATTCAACTCACATCGTAGGAAGCATCATGAAAGAGATGCTATCGCCGCTCCGGTTGAATGAGTTGTTAGGCTTCGCCATTCATGTCAAGCTCTTCACCTATTTTAATTGGGAGACCAAGCGGCTCACTAGCGTGGACGTTTACTATCGCCTCTGCAAGCCGCCCCCAATCCTCTTCCGACTTCGAGTGTTCCATGAGCAGGTCTTGGAACTCATCTGACCACTCGACCTGCAAGAACTTTCCTTTTCTTACCTCCGCCTCGAAAACCTTCCTTTCACCTGCAACTAAGGTTTCAATATCGAAGAAAGCATCGACCGGAGCAGCCTCTACTTTTACTATTTCGGCCCCTGCCCAATAAACATCATCATAGCCCGCTCGATCTACTTTTGTAATAGCTGTGATTAGGAATACCATACTTGTTTTAGCATCGAACTTTAGAGGTAAGAAGCCTAACGCCCGAATTAACCGGGCGCGGCGAACCGCCAATTAAAGCCAAGTCTTGCGCATGAAAGCGATGCTATTCGCGCTCCGGTTGAATGAGTTGTTAGGCCGCGCCTTGCCATAGACCACGCTTTGCTGCACGCGCCTCTTCTTCCGCCTTTTCATATTGGCATTCAGTGTAGTTAGACATCGTATAAGGTTGCGATTGTTTATGACGCACCATGCCAGCACGAACCAAAGAAAGATTTACGTCCTTCATATCCGCGCCTCGAAGATACACGACACCTGTAAGCTCTCCAGGTCGGGGACGTTTGAATATCCAATTGCTGGAATTAACCCATACCTCAACCTTCTTGCTCCCTACGATACGCTTAAGGAATTGTTGAGCGTCACGTCCAAACGGCTGATTTAAAGATGGAGCATCAATGCCGACCAAATGAACGAGCAAGCGTTTCTTATTATTGAGGGACATGATAATAGTGTCGCCATCAATTACCTTTACAACTTTCCCCGTCACAGGTGTCCAAGACATGCTCTCTACTCTCGGATCGCCGCAAGGGTCATTAGCATATTTGCTTTGAGAAATTCCAATGCTTTGAGGCAGAGCGACAACACCGCAACAAAGTAGGATGGCTAATAGAGTAAGTGTCCTAATGATTAAGTTCATATCGTCAACCTCAGAATTAGCGGCCTAACGCCCGAATTAACCGGGCGGGAATCAACCACATCGTGCGACAAGTTAACGATGAAATCCGAGCTAATTCCGCTCCGGTTGAATGAGTTGTTATGTTGGAGCGCACCCTTCCGCCGCGCCGAACGCCCAAGATTTCCTGGCGGCATCTGATAGCTGATGCCGAATGCCATGTGCTCTTATCACGGGCTGATTCAACTCACACAATCATTCAACCAACCTCACGCATTATTCACACAAACTCGACATCATTCAATTGAGGGGCGGCGGGAGACTTCTTACATAGCATGCGAAGCGCAGACATAACGCCCGAATTAACCGGGCGCGACGAACCGCTGATGGATTCAAGCCTCGCGGATAAAAGCAACGCTTTTCGCGCTCCGGTTGAATGAGTTGTTAGGCGCGGCCTGCAATTAAGAGGACTCTCTTTCATCGTATTTCTCAAGCATTTCTTTCATGTAAGCAGCATGTTCCTCTTCCGACAAAGAATATTTGTATATTTCTGTCATTCCTAGAAAATTCTCCCTACTCATTCTATTCGGTATATCATTTCGAGCAGTTTCATTAAAACTGGGAAGGTTTTCATAGAAATAGATCAAAGCAGAGCTTTTCACATTATCATCATTTGATTCAACTAGACTCCAAGATGCGTAATCATAAACGTCATCAATGAACTTTCCGTTGATCGGCTTTTCTTTGTAAGCATTTTCTAGATTCCAGAGTAGATCAATCCACAGTTCAGTTGTGGTTTCATCTTTTTCAATAAGCTCTCGTAGGTGTGGGAACTTTTCTAAGGCAACGCGTTTCCACCCATCCATTTTCGTCTTCTCCTAGAAACCACATGTTGAGCGCCTAACGCCGGGGATAACCGGCGCGGACACAACCAACCAACCCTTCAAGCTCGCGGATGAAAGTCGCGCTATTTCGCGTCCGGTTCATCCCCTTGTTAGACGATGCGCCACCGCCTCGCCGCGAGCGCACAGCGAATGCTGTCGGCCTCGCATCTTCATTCAACATTGAAGGAACTCGCAGAGTCAAACCATTCAACCTTCATCGCCATTCAATTGCGCGAGCGGCGACACACATCGTCAACAGATTCAAGCTGTCTCCAGCGGCGCAGCATCTAACGCCCGAATTAACCGGGCGCGCATTTAATGTATCAAGCATTCAAGTTGTCGGATGAAAGCAACGCTATTCGCGCTCCGGTTCAATGAGTTGTTAGGTTGCGCCTCACGATAAATTCGATCTCCGTCGAGATGATATAACCGCTATGGTATAAAGCAAGGCCGCGTTCATCTCAGCACAGATGAATAACATGCCTCCAAGCGCCCGATTTCCCAACCAGTCAATTAACAGATCAGGAATAAACAAACTCCACGGCAAGGTCAGGATTGTGCCACCTACCATAGACCAAAAGGCGATACCATTACCAAACAAAAGGAGCAGACAGGGAACAGCCGCAACCAGCAGATACCATTTAGCAAGACGAGCCGTGAAGGAAGAAGCATACTGACGCCAGCCGTAGAAGATGACTGAAGCGATAATCACAATAATGAAACCGATAAGTAACCAACTCCACATTGGGCCTCTTCCTATGCTAAATGCAAGATTCATTTCTTTACTCACTTTCGTAACAGAAGCAATCTAACGCCGGAATTGACCGGGCGCGCACACAACGCATCAACCATCCAAGTCTCGCGGATGAGAACCGCGCTATTCGCGCTCCGGTCGAATGACTTGTTAGGTGCGTCGTGATATTTATGCAGAACCCGAATTGGATTATTTCTTCACGAATTTTTGCACCCGCCAATTCAGAATCTCGGCAACATAAATCTCGCCTTTAGGACTAACTGCGACGTTGTGCGCCCAACCAAACTGACTTTCACCTTTCCCCGGCTCTCCAAGCACACCGAGAATCTCACCATTCAAATTCATTTTAACTATTCGCTCGTTTTTGCCGTCAGCCATATAAAGAAATTGGTCTGGAGTAATGGTAATCCCATATGGATAACCGACGTGAACCCATTCTTTGATGAAGTTACCTTCGGCATCAAAAATCTGAATCCGCTTATTTTCGCGGTCGCCGACATAAACCAAGTCTTTGGAATCAATCGCAATCGCGTGCGGCAGGTTGAACTCACCCTGAGCCGCGCCTTTTTTACCCCAAGATTTAATAAAATTCCCGTTCTTATCAAACTTCATCACACGGGAGTTTCCATAACCATCGCTGACAAAGATGTCGCCTGAAGAATTAAAGGCTACATCTGTCGGCTCATTAAAAAGAGGCAAACCATAGCGCGGCTCTGAAAATTCCCCTTTCCAATTTATTTTACCCAAGACCAGTAGAACGCGCCCTTCAGGGCTAAGTTTCAGGACGAGATGCGAACCAACGTCAATAGTCCAGATATTGTCTTTAGAATCAATTCGCAAGCCATGAGCGGATTTGAATAACCCCTCGCCTAACGTGCGGATAAACTTGCCGTTGCCGTCAAATTCCATCAAAGGCATAGAGCCTCGATTAAATACGAAGATGTGTCCTTTGGAATTCAACGCGATGCCTGCCACTTCACCAAAATTCGCGCCAGAGGGAAGAGTAAGAAAATCAGGCACAGACTTATAGCCTAAATCCGGCAATTTAGTTGATTGTGAGAAAACAGGAATCACAATGAGCCACAAGACGAATCCAAGAATAATAATTTTCACACAGTTTTCCTCTCTATCATCAATCTAGCACCTAACGCCCGAATTAACCGGGCGGGAAGAATCTACGAGAAGCATCCAAGTTGACGATGACATCCGAGCTATTTCCGCTCCGGTTGAATGAGTTGTTAGACGCGGCGTTCGCTACACACAGCGCTACATATTTTCAAGGGCTTCAGCGAATGTGCCGTATGCGCCCATATACCACTCAACCCCAGTTTCAAGTGTTACCTCCAAGCCGAAAGCCTGCTCGTCAACATCATAGACCACCCTGTAGGAAGAATCATCTTTACCATTATGATCTGTAACCAACCAGAAATCTTTCGAGGTATTCCTATCAAAATCAAGAGATAGATTGATCTTACGAGGCTGGATTAAATGCTGCTGTGCCCAAGAGAGAAGATGCGGTTTGAGCGAAGGCAGCGTTTCATGTACCTTCAAGTTTATTTGTTCCACTACTTTTTCACTTCCATTCATAACACAGTAGGAAAAGGCGAAGCGTCTAACGCCCGAATTAACCG
>JBKKAL010000186.1:0-37721 GCA_046714695.1 Pyrinomonadaceae bacterium | reverse complement strand
ATGTGCATGTGAACATGATCTTTGCTCACCACTCCTTTGAGTATCTGCATGTCCTCGGCATCGCAGATTTCAATGAGCAGGTCGCGGCATCGCAGTTTGATGTCACCTGTCAGCACGTGGTATCGGTACTTGGTTGCCCAAATCAGATGTGCCGTTAATCTGGTGACTGTATGGCTGCCGTATCTATTCTCTTTCATGCTCTCGCACTTCTAACATTTCGAGAAGTGTGTAGCAACTGAAAGTCTTGCACTGAAAGTGCATAGCTTTAACTAGCGGCTTGGGACAGTAAAGAAGCGCGCCTGAAACTACACAGGCGCGCTTACCTTAATGGCGGAGCCGACGGGACTCGAACCCGCGACATCCGACGTGACAGGCCAGAGTTTTTGCTCCGTCTGTCAACAACTTAGCTTTTCTCTCAACAGTTTGGTGCGACACAGGACGACACGAAACAACGTGAAATGTCCTGTCTCCCCACCTTCTACTGGCACACTTGCTGACACACAGGGGCAGCGGCTAAGCTTATCCGATAAGGCGTAAAGAGACTGAAGAGATGACCAACAAAAGTCGCCTTGCACGGACCATACATGTCGTTCTTTTAGCATGCATAAGTTGATCTCGAATATCCTCACACCCAACTCTGCGGCGACCTCTTTAAGATGACTGACCAGATGACCACGGTTGAATGCGACCAATGCTTTATTAACGCCGCGTTCCAGGTCAGCATTCGGAATCAGATTTTCCATGTTTTCTAGAAGCAACACGTCAGCCCTCGGGCCACGCAAAGCGCAATGTGCGTTTGGTGAAATCATCACTTCCAAATAGATGCGGTGTGCTCTGCCGTCGAAAGAGGCGCATCAGAATATAACGCTCACCCAACCATGAATGAGCTAAACCTATTGCGATTGCGAGAACTACGGCGGCGACGAAATAGAAGTTCATGCTTTGTTCTTATTACACACAGCAAACCAGACGAGTCGGCGGCGCTCACGAATGATATGCTAATCATCATAAGATAGTAACTTTGTTTCAGCCGGTTGGACTCTGAGTAATGCTGAAGAGATATTACGGAGGCGCACTCAGAAATAATGATGCCCGCTTCAAATAGATAGTAATGACTAAAGCAAAATTTGTTTTCACAAATCTCTTCTTAGCTCTAATAGTATTTTCTGTTTCAGGACAGGCCGACGCGCCTCAGTACGGCGGCAGCGTCGTCGTCGCCGTCTCGGCAGACCCCGGAGGACTCAATCCTGCCATCACCACTCAAGGCGGCGTCCATCTCATCTGCGGCTCGATCTTCAGCGGGCTCGTGGCGCATGACTTCAACTTGAATCCGGTGCCAGACCTCGCCGAACGATGGGAGGTTTCTCCCGATGGCCGAACTTACACTTTTCACCTCGCCCACGGCATAGAATTTCACGACGGCGTGGCGCTCACCTCAGAGGACGTGCGGTTTACCTTCGAGGAGATGCTGATGAAATACCACTCGCGCACGCGCACTTCGATTGGCGATAACTTGCATGACATCATCACGCCCGATCCCTTCACGGTGGTTTTTGAATTCAACAGACCCTACGCTGCCTTCTTCCAGCTAATAGACGTGACTAATGCGCCCATTATGCCGAAGCACCTGTACGAAGGAACCGACCCACTGACGAATCAGCACAATACGAAACCAGTCGGGAGCGGGCCCTTCAAGTTCCATGAGTGGCTGAAGGGCGATCACCTGACTCTCGTGAGGAACGATAGGTACTTCAAAAAAGGGAAGCCTTATCTTGATCGGATCGTGTACAAAGTCATGCCGAGCGCCTCGATGGCGACCATCGCGTTCGAGAAGGGAGAGGTGGATTATTTGACTCCTTCACCGCTGGACGCGGCGCGCTTACAAAACCAGCCCGGAGTTGTTATCACCGATAAGGGCCGCGAAGGGTTTGCGACCGTCGAAACGTTGATCCCAAACCTCACGCGAGCGCCGCTCTCCGACCTCCGCGTCAGGCGTGCCATTGCGCATGCGATTGATAAGAACTTCTTGGTTGATAAGGTTCTGTTCGGGATGGGTATGCCCGCGACGGGGCCGGTTTCGCGCATGCTCGCCTGGGCCTACAACCCGAATGTGGAAAATTACGAGAAGAACGTTGAACTTGCCAACCAACTGCTCGACGAGGCCGGGTTCAGGCGGGGTGATGACGGGGTACGATTCCGCCTGAAATTCGTCCACGCGTCCTCTTACGCTAAGGTGGCTGAAGCGTTGCGCGATCAGCTCAGGGAAGTTGGCATTGCACTCGACCTGCAACTGATGGAGTTCAGCGCAGCGGTTGACGCTGTTTACATCAAGAAGGATTTTGATCTTGCTTTCGCTTCTTTCGAGAATGGCCCAGACCCGGATGTCGGCGTCAAGCGCACGGTAGTTTCATCGAACATCGGGCCGATCCCTTTCTCCAACGGCGCGGGCTATCGCAACGAAAGAGTTGATGAATTGTTCGCGCTGGCCGCGTCAGAGTTAGACAAACAGAAGCGCGCCGCGTATTACTTCGAAGCGCAGGATATTCTGGTTCGCGACCTGCCCTACTTCTGGCTTTACGAGCCGAAAACTGCCGTTGTCTATAGAGACGGTTTGCAGGGCATGTACATCTGGAGCGCGAAGTCCAACATCTATTTCTCACAGGATGCATGGTGGGCTGACGCAGGGCATCGAAAAGGCACCAATGCGAGTGCAACCTCGCGCCGTGGGCTCTACTTGCTCATCGCTTTGGTCGTCCTCTGTTCTTTGGCAGTCGTCGCGGTCTCCTTGAAAAGACGAAGGCGAAGGGGTTGAGGCGTCATGCGGGTTTGTCGAGATGCTCGATGCGGGATTTAGGGTCAAGGGCACGGTTGAGGGCGTCGCCAACCGCGTTCAGCGCCAGAACGAGTAGTGAAACCGCGAGCGTCGGGAAGAACACCATCCACCAGGCATCGCGGACGAAGTGCTCGGCGTTGTGCAGCATGTAGCCCCAGCTCATGTACCTGCTATCTCCGAGGCCGATGAATTCCAGCCCCGCCTCGACGAGTATTACTCCGCCCACCATCAACACGCTGTTGGTAATGATGAGCGGGAGGGCGTTGGGCAGGATTGCGCGAAAAAGTATTCTCGGATGGCTGGCCCCCATGGCGCGCGCAGCCACGACGAACTCTCTCTCCTTGAGAGACAAGACCTCCGCACGAACCAGTCGAGCCGTCGAAGGCCAGTAGGTGATAACGAGGACGATGATCAGGATGAAAACAGTTGAGCCGAAGAGCGCGGCGACGATGAGCGCCAGGAAGAATCTCGGCGGGATAAGGAAAAGCTCTGTGAACCTCATCAGTAGATCGTCGAGGAAGCCTCCCGCATAACCCGCAACCGAACCGACAAGCACCCCTATCAGCACGCTCAAAAAGGCGACTGTGACGCCGATCAGAAGAGAAACTCTTGCGCCGTGAACGACGCCGCTGAATATGTCCCTGCCCAGATCGTCCGTGCCGAAGAGGAATTCGGCAGAGGGAGGGCGGAAACTTTCCTCGGAAGTTTTCTGCGGATCGCGGGTCGCGACTTGCCCGGCAAAGACGGCTGCGAAGAAAAAGAGCCCCAAAAGGATAAGACCCGCCAGCGCCATCCTGCTGCGCTTAAACTCACGCCAGATAGCCCACCTTTCCGACGCGCGCGAGTGTTTAGTCTCTCGGCTCATAATCATCTTCGTCTTCCGTAGCTGATTCGGGGGTCGAGTACCGAGTAGGCCAGATCAGTAATGAAATTTACGACGACGACGGTGATTGAGACCATCAGGAACAGACCCATCAAGACCGGGTAATCTCTCATAGCGAGCGAGTCAATCATCAGCCTGCCCATGCCCGGCCAAGCAAACACCGTCTCAATCAGCACTGCCCCGCTCAACAGCATTCCGAAGTCTGCTCCAACGATAGTGATAATCGGCAGCAGCGCATTACGCAGCGCGTGACCGTACACCACGCGCCTTTCTCCCAACCCTTTGGCGCGCGCCGCAGTAATGAAGTTCTCGCCGAGCACATTGAGCATCGCGGTGCGCGTCAAACGCATGATCTGCGCGAGATAGACGATGGAGAGTGTCAGGGCAGGCAACACGAGATGACTGAGCACGTCGAGGACGTAATCAAGTCCTGCCAACTCTCGGTTCGCTGAAGACATATTTTGCGCCGGGAATAGGCCGAGGTGGAGTGCGAAGACGATCAGCAGCAGATGCCCGACGGAGAAAGAAGGCACCGAGAATCCCAGTAAGGCAAAGGTGTTGACCGCGCGATCAGTTAAAGAATTCTCTCGTCTTGCGGCCTCGACTCCAAGCACCACGCCGCCGATTGATGATAGCGACACGGCGCTTAACATCAACAGGAGAGTGGCGGGGACGCGGCCCACAATAACGGAGATGACCGATTGCTGGTAGCCCAACGAGTAGCCGAAATCACCGCGTAACAGGCTCGAAAGATAAATCCAAAGTTGCGTGGAGAGCGACTTGTCCAACCCGAACTTGGCGCGAATGAACTCGTAGTATTTCTCGTCGCCGCTCTGCCCGGCGAGGATGTGCGCCGGGTCGCCGGGCGCGAGATGAATCAAAAGAAAGTTGATGACGATCAGGGCGAGAATTAAGAAGAATGATTGGAAGGCGCGCCTGATGAGAAGTCGGCCAAAGGAGCGCGAGATTAACTGCGGTCGCCGAAGTCTCATGTTGTCTCTTGGTGATTCAGAGTTTCGACTAACGATTCTATCCGGCCAAGAGCAACCTGCACTGCGCTCTTCACCTCATCGCTCAACTCAGCTCCCAATTCATCGTAGCCTGCTGGTTGGCATCCGACGATAAATACTTTCTGCGGTAGCACTCCCAACGCTTTCGCCAGCAACAGCACCTTTGACGGCTCCGTGTAATGAGCGTCGGCTAACGAAGCGTGAAGCGCGGATGGATCAATCATGGCGGGGTCTGTAATGTCCGGCTCAATGACATAGATCGTGCCCGGCGCGCCTCCCCTCTCGACGGCGTCAGCGACGATGAGAGCGTCGTAGCCGTCCATCAACTCCTGCACGAGAGGGATGCCAGCAATGCCCCCCTCGAATATTGTTACTTCGCCGGGGAGACTCCGCCGCTGGCTGAGCGCCTGTGCGACCGCGACCCCGAAACCGTCGTCGCCTCTGAGCACGTTTCCGACACCGGCAATCAGGATTCTCATCATGAGAGCGGATTGTAGAATGCGAATTATAGATTTACAATTCGCATTCTTTAGAATCAGAAATCAACAATAGGCCAGGTGATGAGCACGCTCCCTCAAATACATGTTCAGGGGATGACTCAAATTTTCATCCCGCTTTATTGCCACTTCGGTAAATCGAAGTGAAGCCGCACTCTTTTCATCATGCGCTCTTGGGGGTATGATGACCCAATATAAATGATCCCAGAGAAAGCGCGGGCGATAAATGCTTTTGTTGTCTCAAACTATATTGAGTTCGGCTTCAGAAGTTTTGCGGTATACTTATATAGCTTTCCTTGGTATTAGCGAATTCCCTTGCTCGCTCTTCTCTGATGCGGATCTAACATGATTCGCGGGCGCACCTGTTCGGCGGCGATCCACAGTTAGTGAGGAGACAGGTTTATGAAGATTGCGATCAGCGGTAAGGGCGGCTCGGGTAAAACCACTATCTCGGCAACACTGACACGTATCCTTGCCCGGCGCGGACTGCCCGTGCTCGCGATTGACGGCGATCCCAATCCAAATCTCAGCCAGGCTTTAGGCATCAGCGGTAATGTCGATGCACAGGCGATTCCGCGTGGCCTTGTCGAACGGCGCGAAGATGAATCGGGCGCAAGTCGGCACGTACTGATAAAGCCGGTGGCGGAGATCGTCAAACAGTATGGATTGAAGGCCCCCGACGGTGTGACGGTGCTGGTCGGAACGCGCGTAGATCACGCTGGCGCGGGTTGACTCTGCTCCGCACATGCTGCCGTGCGCAGCATCGTCGGTGAGATTGTCAGCGGCTCGAACGATGTGACGGTGATGGATATGGAAGCTTCCATCGAACACCTGAGCCGGGGCACGCTCAGATATGTTGATGCGCTCCTCGTCGTCCTTGAGCCCTATTATCGCTCGATGGAGACTGCCGGACGAACCGTTCCGCTCGCGCGCGGGCTGGGGTTAGAACGCATCTACGGCATCGCCAACAAAATTCGCAGCCCGCAGGACGAAGAAGCGGTGCGAGCCTACTGTCTTAATCACGATTTACCACTAATAGCCTCAATCCCGTTTGATGAAAACGTGACCGAGGCGGACAGGACGGGTCGCTCCGTGATTGATTACGATGCGACTTCTCCAATCGTCGAAGAGTTATCGAAGGTAGCAGATTTTCTCCAACGTGAAATCCCCGGCAAGGCCGATGGGGCGGGAGGTGTTTGAGATGTTTGAGAATATGGATACGATGACGCTCTGGACTTACTCGCTGATCGCGGGCGCGGTAGTGATCTTAATTGTCGCTGTGCTGCTCATTATGCTCATCGCGGCGGCTAACCGGGTGAACAAAAACGCCAGCAACATCTGGGACGCGGGCAAACAGATTGCGGGCAACACCGTTTCGATCTGGATGCTGAACGTGACCAACAGAGTCGCGGGACAGATTCTGGAAACCGCTTTGTCCATCAACGCGCGCGCTGAGTCCATTGACAACAACATCGCCGCGCTCGCGGGCGCGCTCGGCCCGAAGAGGTGAGAGATGCGACTACTGACCTGGTTGACTGTCATTTATGCCGTCGTGCTGGTGCTGGCGCTGGCCGTGAGCCTGATTACGATCTTCTACTACCTCTGGCGCATCGGCAGCGCGCTCGCCGAAGTTAAGCGCGGGCTTATCCAGGCGCGGGAGAACACCGCTCCGTTGCAGGGGCATCTGGAATTCATCAACGGGGGCTTAACCGGCGTCGGGGATGGATTGCAGTCGGTTGACGGGCATCTCGCCGGAGTGGACGAGAGCCTGAACGCTGTGGCAGCGCATCTCGGCATCGGAGAAGAAGTTGTGTGACGACTCTCGAAACTGAGTCGCTTCGTCTATTGAAAGGCAAGTGATCTATGGACACTGCTATCATTATCGTCTGGTCGGCCACCTTAGTCATTGCGCTCATCCTGACGCTGGTTATTTTGAAACTCGTGTTCCTGATCGTGCGGACGGAAAGAGACATCTTGCAACTAGCAGCCACCACGCTCACGGCGGCGCAGGGCATCGTGCGCAACACCGCATTGATCTCGCAGTTGGAAACGACGAAGGGCGTGGCCGGGAAGATTCTGTCCGTTGCTGGCGCGATTGATGCAGGGTCGGCTTCGATTGAACAGAAGTTGCGTTCGGTCGGGGCCGCACTCACTGGGGGGAGGCCATAAGATGGTACTACTACTAACGATTCTGACGGCGCTGGCAGCCGCGATCCTGCTCATCGCGCTCGTTGTCTCCCTTTTTCTGATCTTGAGGACGCTCCAGTCCGTGAGGAAGTACATCGAGAAGATCAACTGGGGCGTGCGCGCGATTGAGAAAGAGACGGAGGTGCTTGGCGGGGTGGAGACGCTCAACGGGGGCTTGACGGCGCTTGCGGGCGGGTTAGAAGCGGTCGCGACGCACTTCACAAATGTAGACGCAAACGTGGGCACGGTGGGCGAAGCGTTGCTCCGAGGATGAGCACGCGCTGGAACAGTGGGAGAGGAGAATTTTATGGGCGAGATTCCTGAGAAACAAGTCGGCGAAGCCGGTAGTCCTAAGCAGCATACTTCAACGACTGCGAGCCTGCCGGATCAAATCGGCAACGTCGCGCGACGCACAATGGAAGAGTTAGCTGAAGACATTTGCGAGTCGCAAGGCAAGAGCATGATTAGTCTCGGCCCGCTTGAGCGAGTCTATGTCTTCTGGCTCGCCGGGATGAGTTGCGACGGTTGCACCGTCTCCGTCAGCGGCGCGACAGAACCGGCGCTCGAAGATTTGTTGACCGGCTCAATTCCGGGCGTCCCGCTCGTTGTCCTGCACCATACTGTTCTGACATTGGAATCGGGCGACCATTTCACCAGCTCACTGGAAAAGGCGGTGCAAGGCAAACTCGACGCTCCATACGTCGTCGCCTATGAAGGTTCGATTGCCGACGAGAGATTAACCGCAGGCTGCGAGCCGTTCTCGGCAAGTGGTTCGCTTCCACTGTGGGTAGTGAGCGAAGAGCGTCAAAGAGTATCTACCGCAGAGTGGGTGAAGAGGCTTGCACCGGGCGCGGCGGCTGTTATCGCCGTCGGGACGTGTGCGACGTGGGGCGGCATCCCGGCGGCTTACGGTAACATCACCGGCTCGATGAGCGTGATGGATTTTCTCGGCGGAGATTATCGTAGCGCGCTGGGGTTGCCTGTCATCAACATTCCGGGCTGCGCTCCCGTCGGCGATAACTTTACCGACGCTGTGCAGGCGATTCTGCTCTTCCTGCAAGGTCTCGGCCCGCTGCCGGAGTTCGACGAGCTGGGCCGTCCGGCATGGCAGTTCTCAGAGACTGTTCACACGCACTGCGTGCGCGCGGGCTTCTACGAAGAAGGGAGTTTCGCGAAAGAGTATGGCGACAAAGAGTGCCTGGTGGAGATCGGCTGCTGGGGGCCGGTCGTCAACTGCAACATCACTGAGAAGGGTGCCATCGCGCACATGGGCGGTTGTATGAATTCGGGCGCGCCCTGCATCGGCTGCACGATGCCCGGCTTCCCGGACAAGTTCTCGCCCTTCTACAAATCGCCGCCGGGCTCGCTCGTGTCGAGCACTGCCTCGCGCCTGCTCGGCTCGATCATTCGCCCCTTACGGCGCATCAGCCAGCGCGAGCGCAATCGCGAGATACGCTGGCACGACACCGTGCCGAGTGGCTGGGCGATGGAGAAGGGCGGCACTTCAATCACGCACAAGATTCTCGAAGTCTTCTACGAGGCGCTGCAGTTTCAAGGCTCAAAGCGTCCCGAACGAGACACACAGAAAAAATTCCCGCCGGGCTATCAATCGCTGCCGGAGAGAGTTTACGGCAAGGATTATCAAGTGTTGCCCGCCGAGCGCGCGAAGAAAGCTGCGGAGCGAGGACAACTGTAATTTAACTTTGGCTGGGAAACCGTGTTGAGGAGAAGCTGATCCGATGTGCTTTAAGAACCTTCCGATTGAATTTGATGCACAGGGCAATGCGCAACTAAAAGGCGGCGTTGTTGATCCTTACGGCTACCAACGGGGTGAAATCAACCGCGATAAGCTGAAAGAGATGATGGTGCGTAACGGGCACATCAAAGATGTCTCCATCTCTCCGGTGACGCGCGTCGCGGGCGCGCTCTCGTTCCACGCAATCGCGGATTTAAAAGAGCGCAAGTTTCTTGAAGCTAACTCGATAGCGACACTCTTTCGCGGCTACGAAGTTATCCTGAAGGGGCGCGACCCGCGCGATGCGATCTATATCTCAAGCCGCGCGTGCGGCGTCTGCGGCGGCGTCCACGCGACCGCCGCTTGCGAAGCGATTGAAATGGCATTCGGCATCTCGCCGCCGCCGCTCGGCACCGTCCTTCGCAATCTCGCGCTCGCCCTCGATTTTCTGTACGACCACCCGCTTCATCTCTTTCTGCTCGCGGGCCCCGATTATTCACAGGTCGTCGTTGAAGCGACCAATCCTGCGATGTGGGAGAAAGCACAGGTTACGGAAGCGCCCAACGCCGAAGTGCATCAGTTCAAGACCATCGGTGACATCATGAAAGGGCTTAACCCCCTCTCCGGCAAGCTCTACCTGGATGGTTTGAAAATGACGCGCACGCCGCGTGAAGCCTACTCGGTGCTCTTCGGCAAGTATCCGCACCCGCAAACAGTCGTGCCGGGTGGTATGTCAAGCACTGTGACGATCACCGACTTCAACGAGACATACACCAGATTGCAAAAGATGATTGACTGGACGAAGCGGATGATACTGCTCTGACGACTTGACTGACTTCTTCTACGAGTACAATCCCGAATACAAAAAGGTCGGAGCGCTGCCCGCAAACTTGATTGATTTGGGGATGTGGGACGACGAGATTTCTTACGACGCGAGCTACGAGCGTTGCAGCGAATGGGGCGAGAAGCGCTGGGCGACTCCGGGCGTTGTCATTGACGGTAAGCTGGTCACGACGAAATTGCAGCAAATCAACCTCGGTCTCGAAGAGTTCGTCGAGCACTCTTACTACGAGGACTGGAATCAAAACGGCAAACAGCAGCGGTTTATGACAGACCCGTTGGGCGCGCCGCTTTCGCCCAACCACCCGTGGAATAAAGAGACGATCCCGAAACCGTCGAAGGAGAGTTGGAAGGATCGCTACACGTGGGACACCGCGCCGCGCTGGGACAGGCAGGTTGTCGAAGCCGGGTGCTACGCGCGCATCTATACAACAGCCGCCGCCGGGCTGATGCCGAAGAACGATTTTATGGAGGCGACGGGACACAGCCTCAAATTCCACATGCCGAAGACGATGCTGCGCGAGATGAACTTCGAGTGGAAGATTCCCTCGGTGTGGAACGCCTTCGAGCGTAACCGCGCGCGCGCCTATTGCATGGGCTACAACCTGATGATGGCCTACACGATGGTCTTAAAGGCGTTCGACCTCCTGCGCCGGGGCGAGGACAAAGTCAGCACCAAGTTCGAGGTGCCGATGAATGAACGCATCGGCGTCGGCTTTTGGGGCGCGGGGCGCGGCTATCTCTCGCATCACATAACGCTCGATAAGGGCGCAATAACCAACTACCAGATCGTCACGCCTTCGACCTTTAACGCCTCGCCGAAAGACCCTTTCGGCAACCCCGGTCCGTACGAAGAGTCGGTGCTAAACACGCCGATCCTCGAAGACTTCGACAAGGACTCAGACTTCACCGGCGTTGATATGCTCCGCGCCATTCGCAGCTTCGACCCATGCATGCCCTGCACGACACACATCTACGGCGGCGAGCGCGAGATCGTGCGAGAGGTTAATACCTGCGCTTGCTCGGCTGAGGGTTAGAGTTCGGACAGGCTTTAAACGACGGCGGTTTGATTTAAATGATGGTTCTGGTTTCGGGCATCGGCTACTCCAACATGAGCGATATGTCCTTTGGTCGCGTGCTGTACGGCCAGATGGCCGGGATGAGTTGGCCCGCACACGTCCACGTCGAAGACCTGAACTTCGGCCCCGTCATGATCTACCAATGGCTCGAAGAATATCCCGTTAAATTCGACAAGGTCATACTCGTCAGCGCCGCCAATCGCGGGCGCGAGCCGGGTACGCTGGAGGTGTACGCCTGGGACGGGAAGTTGCCCGACGAGGCTGGCATACAGGCGTGCGTCGGAGAAGCGATCACAGGCGTCATCAGTCTGGAAAACCTTTTGATCGTCTGTAAGCACTTCGGCGTGCTTCCCGGTGACGTGACGATCATCGAAATCGAGCCGCAAAATGAGGAGTACGGGCTGGAGTTCAGTCCGGTCGTCGCCGCCCGTGTGGGCGAGGCGATTGAGATCGTCAGGAATGAAGCGATGAAGGCTGTCCGCCAATGAGCGAAGTGATAGTTGAAGAGCACGACGCGGAGGAACTTCTCGGGCAGTTGAGTTCGCTCGTCGCAGAGCTTGAACAATACCCGGATACCGAAGTGCGGGAGAAAGCTCTCGACCTCGTGCAGATTATCATCAAACTGCATGGCGAGGCGCTACGGCGCATCCTGGCGACTTTCGAATCGCTGCCGATGAAAAGCGACATCTATGCGCGGATGCTGGGAGACGAAGTCATCCGCGCGATCCTGACCGTACACGATCTGCTGCCGGAAGAGTTGGAAACAAGGGTGGCGAAGGCGATTGAAGAGCTTCGCCCCTTTTTAATCTCGCAAGGTTGTGACGTGAAGCTGCTTGGTGTGGATGAGGGGCGCGCGCGCCTGCGTTTGATGCGGAGCGGCAAAGGTGCGCCGCCGGTGGCGGCTCTGAAACTGGAAATCGAAAAGGTGCTCGATGTGGCCGCGCCCGATCTTCTGGGGATTGACATTGATGGAATGGCTGAGCAGATCGAAGCAACCGCCAAAGCTGCCGCATTGCTGGGCGCAATGATCGCCCCACCGCGAAGTGAGGCGGCGGCCCCCGCCAAGCTGGTGCAAATCAAAAGATCGCGTCCCGACACGACGAATGTAAGCGGCACCTGGATTTCAGTCGTGCGCGCCCTAGGGTTCGAGGATGGGCAATTCAAGGTCGTCAATTACGCCGAGATCAACTTGCTGGTCTGTAAACTTGGCGGAGAGTTCTACGCTTTTCGCAACGCCTGCGCCGTGGGCCAAAAGCCGCTTGACGACGCGGTGTTCGATAGCCCGATGCTCACCTGTAGCTGTCACGGGTACAATTATGATTTGAGGCGCGCGGGAGCTTGCCTTGAAAGACCCGAACTGCGGCTTGAGTCTCTGCCGCTGAAAGTGGAAGATGATAAGGTAAAGGTCGCTCTCTCATAGGAGGGATATTATGCCGGAGCATGAAAAACATAATGTTGAGGATTCTTCGAGCAGTATTTACTGGCGCGATGAAATCCTGCAAGTGATGTACTGGATGACTGGCGAGGGTCTGGGGCGAGAGTTCGCTGTTGCCGACCTGCAAAAGTTTCTTCAGGCGGAAGAAGCTGCGCTGTTGGAAAATCTCGCATTGATGGCTGACAGTGGGTTGCTCGAAAGTACCGGAGAAAAATACGCGCTCACAGCTCTCGGGCAGAAAGAAGGCGGGCGGCGCTTCGCTGACGAATTTGAAGAGATGCTCAAGCCGGGTCACTTCGAGTGCGACGAGCCGGATTGCGATTGCCACGATCCCGAATCGGTCGAGGGCGTTTGCAAACACCTCTCGCCGCTGATGTAGAAAGCTCTCTTATATCCTCTGAGGAATGGCTGATGGGAGTTCCTGGTTTAACTGTGCCGGAAGAGAACACCTGCGGGTGTATTGACCGCGCCGATGATGGTGGCTCCGACTGTCTATGCTCTGCGGCCGGACTAGTGCAGATCATCGGGCGCAGGTATGCGCTGCGAATACTTTTCCTGATTGGTGATCACAAGAATATTCGTTTCAACGAAATTAGAAGCGAGATGGACGACATGAGCACGTCCACTCTTTCCGTCAGGCTCAGTGAGCTTGAAAGAGCCGGGTTGATTCATCGCCGGATGTACGCCGAGATACCGCCGCGGGTCGAATACACGCTAACTAAAGAAGGGGACAAACTGCGCAAGAGCCTCTTCGCCCTCTCCAAATTCGCCACACGACGGTCTACCTAAGATTGACTTGCGCCCATGATTGATTTGTCTGAGAGGGGTGCGGCGCGAAACCCTCCACAGTCTTCTTCATTCCATAGAGGCGGAATACTCCTGCGACGGGCACGTTCACCGCTTCCTCATCAATCGCGATATGTATTGACTCGGCAGCCAGACGCTGCACCTCCGAGGGGTCAGATGCCTGCATACCCTGTTCGATAACGCGATCAAATTGCTCGCCCGCGTAATACCACTTGGCAAACGGTCTGCTCGACTTCGAATAATAGATCAGCGCGGGCAGGAATAAAGGATTAGCGTCGTTTTGATTTGACAGCCCGAGGTTTAGATCGAACTCACCTGCGTTCAAGCGTGAAGCGTAAGAGCCAATATCAGGCAGTTTAGCCCATTGAACATCAATCCCCGCTTGCCGTAGCTGGGCCTGCACAAATTCCACTGTTCCAGCATCCTGCTCAGGATTCGCAAGCAGTACGAGACTAAGCTTGCGCCCACCCTTCTCCCGCACCCCGTTCGATCCAACGCGCCAACCCTCAGCATCCAAAGCCAGAGCGGCCTGCTGCGGGTCATAAGAGAAACCTTTAACCAGACTGGCGTATGGGCCAAGAATCGCCGGGACGGTCATGTTCTGCACGTCCGAGCCTTCGCCTCCCCAAATCTTCTGAACCAACTCCTGATGATTAAGCGAAAGGCCAATCACACGCCGCAGCGTCCGGTTTGAAAGCTGATCGTAGGGGGCGTGGCCGTGAGCGTTAATCTGAAGGCTCAGAATCAATCCGACGGGAGCGCGCGCCACCGTAAGGTCTGAGCGGGCTGCAATGGTAGAGACCTGCTCGCGCGGAAGGTCTATGACGAGATCAACCTCGCCGGATTGAAGTGCCAGGACTCTGGTCGTGGCGTCCGGGAAAAAGCGGAAGGTGATGCGACCAAGGCGGGCCTTCTCTCCCCAGTAGTCTTCATTACGCTCGACGATGACGCGCTCGTTTTTTCTGTACTCGATCCAACGAAAGGGACCTGTTCCAACGGGCTTGATGGAAGGGTCTGTGTTCGGAGCGAAGATGCTGTAGTTGGGGTGAACGAGTTGCTGAGGCAGCGGAAGGTTCGGTTGTGTCGGCGTAAAATCAACCGTGTAGTCGTCAATGATCCTGATCGAGTTTTCGTCCAGAAAGCTATAGCCGAAGCCACCCTTGACGTGCTGCGCGATAGAGGATTGAACGGCACGCGCGTTGAACTCCTGCCCATCGTGAAAACGCACGCCGCGACGCAAATAGAAGCGCCAGGTATTCTGGCCCGTGTACTCCCAGCGCGTGGCGAGAAGAGGCTCGACGCCGAAATCAGTGGTGAGACGGACGAGCGTCTCCGCAACATTAGTGTTGAGCGGGTAAACTCCGAGGCGCGCTTGAAAAGCGCCGCTGGGGCTTGAATCTGCGCCCGCACCGACGATCAACTCTCGATTATTAGCAGAACCCCGACCACCATCATCGCCGCCCCGGCAGCCTGCGAAGAGAAGGAGCGTTAGGCTAAGAACCAGTAAGACAACAATGGAATAAAGGTCGCGGGCTATTGAAGAGTTATAACCTTGCAATAGCCCGCGAGTGTTTTCGAGGGCACGCATCTTTCCCTTCATTCTCGCTCGTCTCAATAGGTGATGCCGAGCCCGCCGTACACATTAATTCCCGGCAACGGATTGTAATACCTCCGCAGCGCATCGTTGATCAGAGCAAAGGCCGAGTACTTTCGATCAAAGATATTATTGACGCCGATAAAGGGCGAGAACCTAAGCTTCCTTCCGTTCTCGCGCTCGTAACCAAAGCGCAGATTAGTCACGGAATAAGGCGGGTTGACGGCGTTATTGGCATCGTTAACGAAAAAGCGACCGACGTACTGGCTCTCCACGGCCCCGTAGATACCAAGCAGCGATGTGTAGCGCAACTCCCCGTACAATTGATGCTTGGGCACACCCGGAAGCCTATTTCCGGAGAAATTGCTTATCCCGTTATTGAAGCTCGCAAAAGTAAAGTCGGAAAAGCTGTATGACGTTGACAGAGCGAGCCTCGGAATTACCTGCAACTGTGTGCTTAATTCGAATCCATTTTGTTTGACCTCTCCGACATTCTGGAAAGAGTTGTTCGGGAAAGTCCCGAAGGGGCTGATAAAGTCGCGTATATTCTGGCGAAAGATGGCAGTGTCAAAGGTCAACCGCCGATTGAAAAAACCGCCGCGCGCGCCGACTTCATAGTTTGTAGAAACCTGAGGATCCAGATTGGTATTAAAGCCGAAGATGCCGCCGGGCAGGATTCGCAACTCGCCGATGACCGGTGTTTCAAAACCCTGACTGTAGTTGGCATAAAAAGAGAGAGCGGATGTCGGCTGGTAGGCGATTCCTACCTTGGGGGTAAACTTGCGAAAGTTGCGCTCGGCTCTTGGAGCGGTCGTGGCGAAATTCTGTGAATCGAAACGAACGTTGTCATAACGCCCGCCGACAGTGAGCGTCAGATTGGGACGGATACTGAATTCCTCCAGCGCATAAAATCCGATGGTGTTGGCATGCTCTCTCAGAGCAGAAGTTATATTTCTCGTGGTGCTGTTGCTCGTAGTAGTCCTGATCGGAGTGTTCTGGTATTCGAGCCCGGTGGTGAAACGGCTGCCGAAGCCCCCGACGCGACCCGCATAGAGATAACGGACATTGACTCCTCGATTGATAAAGAATTGATCGATGAACACGCCGATTTGCCGGAAGGGTTTCAACGTACGGGGAATCCAGTAGCCCGTAATCTCCAGATCATCATCGCCGAAAATTTGGCGGTGATAGATAACAGCCAGACGAGTTTCCTTCACCACGGAGTGGACATCATTAGCGAGAAACGTCGGGTCGGCCTGGCGCGGATTTTGTGCGAACTGCCGTTCAGTTAGCGGCCCCGGAGATTGTTGAAAATTTCTGTCGAAGGTCACAATGCCGGTGAGGCTCGAAACACTATCAATGGTGTAACGAAACTTTGAGGTGAATCCTGTATTGTTAAATCGTGAATTCGCACGATACCCGTCCTGATCATTCCGAAAGAGGCTGAAGTAATAGCTGAGCCTGTCCCGTTGCCCGCCGAATTTGAGGTGTTCTTTGTACAGTTGATAGCTACCGACCGTCTGACGGTAGGCCACGAAAAATTCCGGCGGCCCTTCCTGTGTGAGAATGTTGACGACGCCGCCCGACTGGTTGCCGTAAAGAACTGAGGAAGGCCCTTTGAGCACTTCGATGCGCTCTGCGGATTGCAGATCAATATTAGTTAGGTCCTGCGCCGAGCCGCCGGCGTTATTCTTCGGGATGCCGTCCACGAGCACTTTGACGCCGCGAACACCCGAACCCGCCGGACTGTTGGCCCGCGTGCCCGCTCCGCGAATGATGATGCGGACTCTTGAGCCGTTCCCGCCCAGCTCGTCTTCGACTCTCACGCCGGCCACACGCTTGAGCGATTCTTCAAGAGTGCTGACACGCTGTCCCTGCTGAATCTCCTCGCGCGCAATGATGCTCACGGCGCTGGAGATTTTCCCGATCTCCTGTTCGCTGCGCGTTCCCGTGACAACTACGCTCTCCAGGACATCGGTCACTTCCAGAGTGACATCCATCGGATAAGCTCCCGGCCCGTCAACGTTGATTGCTGAAGTGACCGCCTGGCGAAATCCTTTGAATACTACTGTCACTTTATACTCACCGGATGGAACGTCAGTGAATGTATATTGTCCGGCTTCATTTGTGGTCTGCCTGCGCGTTACATTCGTAGCCGTGTTGAGCAGCTCAACTGTGGCTCGCGGCATGACAGCGCCCAGAGGATCAGTCACCGTTCCTGAGATATTGGCCGTCGTAGAGTTTTGTGCCCATGCCGTAGCTGAGAAAGCCACACATAGCATCAACGCACCCGTTAGAAATCTCAACGAATGCAGCCTTTGAGAATTAAGCGAACGAAGTAAACCCATTGAACACTCCTTATGTTATTTGTTAGAAGCCAGACAGCGGTTTTCTTCCAGATATACTAAGCCAATCGAAAAGCGGTATAGATGTCAGGCAAACCCTTCCGATATTGAAACCGGGTTCGAACTATCGAAGCATAGCCCCTAATATATATTGAGTTTCTATTTTGTCAAAGGGTCTCTTATAAGTTGGTGGGCCAAAAAGGGATGTTGATGGGTTAGAAATCCGCGATGGAAATTCTTACTTCAAGCGAGGGTCGAGCGCATCGCGCAGCCCGTCGCCAAGTAGATTGAATCCGAGCACTGCGAAGCTGATTGCCAGCCCTGGATAGATCATCAGTTGCGGGGCGGTGCGAAGGTATGGTCGCCCGTCGTTGAGCATCGCGCCCCATTCGGGCGTCGGCGACTGCACGCCGAGACCGAGAAAGTTGAGGCCCGAGATAGCTAAAATCAGTGTTCCCATCTCAAGCGTGGCGAGGACAATAATGGGCGCAATCACGTTCGGGAGAACATGACGTGTAATGATTCGCGCGGGGGATACGCCCATACTTCGCGCGGCTTCGATGAATGGGCGCTCGCGAAGTGAAAGCACCAACCCGCGCACGATGCGCGCGTAGGATGCCCACCACACACTGACAATCCCGACCAGCACGCTGCCAATCCCGACGCCGATGAAGCCCGTGATCGCCAGCGCCAGCACAAGCAGGGGGAATGCGAGAAGCAAATCCACTACTCTCATAATAATCGCTTCTATCCATCCACCTGCATATCCCGCCAGCACGCCTATTCCGCAGCCGATAATCAACACCAACAGCGATGCTGCTCCGGCGCAACCGAGCGAGACCCGCGCTCCGTAAAGCAAACGGCTGAAGATGCAGCGACCAAGATTATCCGTGCCGAGCGGAAAAGCAAGGCTTGATGATTCCAGTCGCGTGGAAGGATGCACCGCCGCCGGATCGTTCGGAGCGAAAAGCGGCGCAAGAACAGCGAGCGTCACGAGCAACACGACGATCACAAGCCCTGCCATCGCCGTGCGATCAAGAGCCAGATGGCGCAGAAGAACACCTCGCCGTCCGGTAGTAATCACCGGGGCGAGTTCAGCGCTTCCACCCAATATCTCAAAAGAATCGGGCGTCCCGTTGCTCTTTAAAGTTTCATGCTCGCTCTTCATCATCCCATCCGCACTCTCTTTGCGAGACGAATGCGCGGATCAATCCAGGGGTAAGAAAGATCAACGACGAGGCTGAGTAGGGTGAAGACTGCGCCCATAAAGAGTACGAATCCCTGGATCATCGGGTAATCGCGGTCGTGGATCGAATCCACCAACAACTTTCCAATGCCCGGCCAGGCGAAGATCGTCTCCACGATCACCGCGCCGCCCAGCAGGTGACCGAAGGCTATACCCATGATGGTTATGACAGGAATCAACGCGCCCTTTAACGCATGACGCAAAATTACCGCACGCTCACTGAGTCCCTTCGCTCGCGCCGTGCGGATGAAATCTTCACCGAGCACTTCGAGCAGACTGGAGCGCGTCAGACGGGCGAGCGCGGCAGCCGTGCCCAGGCCGAGTGTGAGCGCAGGCAACACAAACCCACTCGCCTGTTCGCGTCCGGCCACGGGGAGCCAGCCGAGGCCGAGCGCAAAGGCGAGAATCAACAGATACCCGAGCCAGTAACTCGGCAAAGATGCGCCGAGAAGCGCTCCCATACGAGCCAGATGGTCGAGCCACCTGCCACGCTGCACCGCCGCCATCACGCCGAGCGGTAACGCGATGATGAGGGCAATGATGAGTGCTGCGAACGCGATTTCGAGCGTTGCCGGGAAATGCGTGGCGAGTTCTTTAAGCACGGGCTCTTTGGTTCTATACGAAAGTCCGAGATCGCCCCGCGCCGCGCGCGAGAGCCAGCGTGCATAGCGTACGGGCAATGGATCGTCGAGATGATACTCGCGTCTAATAAGAGCGATCTGTTCCTCGCTTGGAGGAACATCAGAAAGTCGCTGGGCAAGAACCAACGCCGGATCGCCCGGTGCGAGGCTGCTCAGAATAAAAGCAAGCACGGAGATGCCGAGCCAAAGAGGAATGAGAGAAAGAATACGAAGGAGAACGATTCGTTTCATTGCAGATTCTATTTATACGGGTAATACTCCGGAACCGCATACTTAGCAATCGAGATCGTATCCCATCGTTGATTCAATAGTGAAGGATGAGGGACGAAGCCCTGCACCTCGTTCCGCATTGCGTAGATGCGTTTGAGGCCGGCCAATGGAATAGCGATGGCTTCTTCATCAACGAGCAGGTGCTGTGCTTCGGCAGAGCGGCGCATGACCTCTTCGCGCTCGGTCGCATTGAGACCCGCTTCGATAATTTGATCGTAACGAGCGCCGGGAGCAAAGTAACGTACAGTCCTGCCGGATGATTTGGAGTAAAAGCGCAGCGCCGGAAGAAAGATCGGATTGGCGTCGTTCTGATTGCCCGCTTCAAGATCAAGATCAAACTCGCCCGCCTGAACTCGCGCAGTATAGGAGACTGTATCGGGAGACTTAACGATCCGAACTTCACAACCGATGGCCGCGAGTTGCGCCTGTAAGAATTCCAATGTCGCCGGGTCGAACTCGGCCCACGCGATCAGGGTCAAACTCAGCCTCCTTCCACCGCGCATACGCACGCCGTCCGTGCCGGACAGCCATCCATCGTGCGCGAGCAAATCAATCGCCTGTTTAGGATCAAAGGGAAAGCCCTGGACGAGTCGCGCATGATCGCCAAGCATCGCGCGCGGGCCTATCGTCGAAATCATCTCACCGTTGCCTTCCCATACCTTTTCAATCAGCGTGCGGCGGTCAATCGCCAGAGCGATAGCGCGGCGCAAATTCCTATCAGACAGCAATTCATAGGGTGCCTGGCCGTGAATATTTAGAAAGAGGGATGCGACGTGGCCCACGGGCGCCTCCGTTAAGCGCAAGCTTGTATCTCTACGCAACGTGGATGCCTGTTCCCGTGGCACATCCAGTACCATGCCGATCTCGCCCGCCTGGAGCGCCAGCACGCGCGTCGTGGCATCGGGCAAAAAACGGAAGGTGAGACGGTCAAGAGATGGAGGCTGCCCCCAATAGCCTTCGTTGCGCTCAAGCTTGATCCATTCACCGCGACGGTACTCTACGAGTTTGAATGGGCCTGTGCCGACCGGTTCGGTGGCAGGCTCCGAGCCGGGAGCGATGATGCTGTAGGACGGATGTCCTATTTGTTCGAGCAGCCGTTCATCCGGGCGCTCAGGCGTAATGTCTACCGTCAGATCATCCACTACCTGAACGGAATTCTCGCCCAGATATATATGCTGGTAAATGCCCGCCCGATCTCCCTTCAACAACCGCTCGAAGGTATACCGCACTGCCTCGCTCGTGAAGGGCCGTCCGTTGGAAAATTTGATACCCGGTCGAAGAAAGAAGCGCCACGTATTGCCATGATGCTCCCAATGGGTCGCCAGGAGAGGCTCGATCCTGTAATCGGCTGTGATGCGTACCAGCGTCTCGCATATTTGAACATTGAGCGGGTACATTCCGAGCTTCGACTTGAGCGGTTCAACCACATAGTCGTCGGCACGCGCGCCGATAACCAGTTCATGCCGACCGTTTGATTGCTTGCTCGCGCAGCAAGTGAGCAGGACGATGCATAGCGTTAGGCCGCCTGACGCCGCGAAAAGTTTATAGGGATGAGCAGCTCGATATTGCACTACCACCTCGGACACGGACTAAGCCTATGATCTTCACCTTGTACCACATGGTTGGAACCCTATCATACCGGAATGAGTCTCAACACTTTTCGCGACATGTGAAGGTTTTCGGGCTGTGTTGCAGGAATTACCTCTGAGCTATTATCCTACTTAAGCTCATCCATCATACCCTTCGGGAATCATCATCTTGAAACCTGCGCTGCCTGGATGTCGTTCAGCGCGACACCAATAGATTCGAGTTGGATTATTGGGAAACGGAGAAACGAGGCGACCACTCACTGCGCCGTGCCGCCCTTAAAGTCATCCCCAAGGATAAAGCTGAAAGGTGAATTCAACCAGAGAGAGTCAAGATCCACCCCGCTATCTAAATGGCACTGGCTGCCCATGCCACCACCAGGTAGCGGACGCTTTTACCAATTACCACCCAAAACGAGAAGACACGGAAAGGCAGTCTCATGGCTCCGGCGAGTGCCACAAGCGCGTCGCCGAGGATCGGCACCCATGAGAGAAGTAGTACAGGTTGGCCGAAACGACGCAGGAGCCTGGCGCTTCGAGTGTGGTTCTCTGCGGCCTCGTATCCACTATTGAGGGCCTGTGCCGTGCGATGTCCGATCCAGTAGGTTGTACATGCGCCGAGATAGTTACCAAGGGTGGCCACAATCACTGGAATCATTACCTGCTCGTACGAGCGCACGTAAACCAGTAACGGGGCTTCTGAGCTTAAAGGCAACACCGTCGCGGCAAGAAAGCTCCAAAAGAAGAGCGTTAAGAGTGCGATGAGCATTGTGTACATGCGTTAGATTTTATGCCTCGACTGTTGGAACTATTGACAGTAGTTCTTATGGCCTTTATACTCTGCGTTCTCCCTCAATGTCCAATCATCCCCAATCTATCGGAGATTGTAATGCGTTTATCGTTATCAATGAGACGGAGCTGGTCGGTGTTCGCCGGGCTGTTGGTCTTTTTTCTACTGACCGCCACGTCTTACGCGCACGGCGTCGCCGAAGGTGACAAGGGCTACATACAGGAAATTACCGGAGTGAATATCCTGCCCTTCGTTTATCTCGGCGCCAAGCACATGTTCACGGGGTACGACCATATCCTGTTCCTGCTGGGTGTGATCTTCTTTCTCTACAAGCTCAAGCACATTGGCGTGTACGTCAGCCTCTTTGCCATCGGTCATTCTTCGACGATGCTGCTGGGGGTCTACTTCGGCACCAATATCAGCGGCTACCTGATCGACGCCATCATCGGTCTGTCGGTGGTCTACAAGGCGCTCGATAACCTCGGTGCCTTCCAGCGCTGGTTCGGCGTGCAACCGAATACCAAAGTGATGACGCTCGTCTTCGGCCTCTTCCACGGCTTCGGCCTGGCGACGAAGATTCAGGAGTACGAGCTTTCTCGCGACGGCCTGATACCCAACATGCTGGCTTTCAACGTTGGCGTCGAGATCGGTCAACTGCTGGCGCTCGCCACGATCCTGATTGTGATGGGCTACTGGCGCCGTACAGACAGCTTCCTGCGCCACGCCTACACAGCCAATGTCATTATGATGACGGCAGGTTTCATGCTTATCGGCTACCAGCTCACCGGATATTTTGTCTCCTAAATTCACGGAATAATAGTTCGAGGAAAAAATTCATGTACAACAGCGACCTTCCAACCCGCGCCGAATTACCCAGCAGCAGGCAACTTCTGCGCTCAACCGTCATTGCCATCATCGTTGCCACTGTGCTCCTTGTGACGGTCGTCTTGCCGAGCGAATACGGCATTGACCCGACCCGCATCGGCCGAGTACTCGGGCTGACACAAATGGGTGAGATAAAAATGGCCCTTGCTTCCGAGGCTGAAAGGGATAGAGCAGCCAGCGCTTCACAGCGTGCCCCTGAGCAAGCAGCGGGTGCTACTACCGTACCTGCCCAGACTCCGAAAGGAGCTGAGGGCGCTCCGAGGACGGACGAGATGACTGTCACGCTCAAGCCCGGCGAGGGTGCCGAAATCAAGCTGGAGATGTCGAAGGGCGCAAAGGCCAGCTACGAATGGACGAGCGCTGGTGGCCGCGTTAACCACGATACTCACGGGGACGGCCCGGGCGGCGCTACCCACAGCTTCAGCAAGGGCAGAGAGGTCGAACGCGACTCGGGCGAGCTGACCGCGCCCTTTGACGGTAATCACGGATGGTTTTGGCGCAATCGCTCCGAAAGCGTCGTGACCGTCACGTTAAAGACTACCGGTACGTACCGTAATATCAAGCGAGTGGTTTGAGTGCGTGGGGTTTGATTTGAATATATTTCTCTTCTTACGACTATTGACAATAGTTGGTACGGCCTTTACACTCTTCGCTCTCCCTTTATATCCAGAGGGAGGAGTATCATTATGACGCGACGTATTCATCCTAAAATCACACTTCGCGGTTTCAAGCCCGGCGCGCGCGGCGTAGGTCATGTGCTCGGCGAGCTAGAGACGGCTGTGATGGAAGTATTGTGGCGCGCTCCCGGACAGACCGTTAACGAGGTCGAGGAACACTTGCGGCAGCGACGCGGAAGCGCGCACACGACCGTTTTGACCACGCTCGACCGGATGCACCGCAAGGGCTATTTGCTGCGCGAGAAGCAAGGCAAGGCGTTTGTCTATACGCCGCGCTACACACGCGAGGAGTTCGAGCGCGGTGTGGCGCAGGAAGTTCTGGGGGCGCTCCTCGGTCAATTCACCGAACCGGCGCTCTCTGCGTTCGTCGATCTGGTCGGCGATGATGCAGGCGCGCTAAATCAGCTTGAAGCGATGATCCGGGAAAAACGGCGCGAACTGGGACAGAGTACGAACGAGTAAGCGGAATCATATTGTTCATCATAGCCATAGAAAATTTCATCCTCTTCAGCACCCTGCTTGCGCTTGTGGGCTTTGCTCTCGCGTGGTCGGCGCGAGCACTCTCATCAAACGGATGGTGGAAACCACATCCGAACACTTTGACGCGCCTGTACGCAGCGACGCTGGCGCTGCCGCCCACTTTGGCCGCATGGATCGTCGCGACCGCGCTCTTGCCTGAATCATGGCTCGGCGAAGCGTCCTTCCGCGCGGCGCACGCCGCGCCCTTGCACGAGATGCATCTCCTGAGCGACTTGACCTCAAGGCTTGATCCCATGCTCGCCTACGCGACCGTTTCATTTGCCGTCGCGGTCGCCTTGTTCGTCGCCTGGTCCGGTATTCGTGGCTCCATGCGCGTGGGTCGAGTGATTGAAAAACTGGAAGTGAAAGCGGCTCCACCTCCACCGGAACAAATATCCCTTGTCGAAAAGACTGCGGCGCGCTATGGCATGGATGTTGGCCTCGTGATGAGTGACTACCCGTTCACGTTCGTGTGGGGCTTCTGGCGCTCTAAACTCGTGCTCTCCTCCGGTCTGCTTCGCACACTGACACCCGCAGAGTTAGCGGGCGTCCTCGAGCACGAAGCGGCACACCACGCGCGGCGCGACAACCTGGCGAAACTACTGCTTACAGCTTCAAGCTACGCCTCGCTTGCGTTCCCGCTCTCGCGTCTGATTCTCAGGTGGCGCGGGGCAGAGGTGGAGATCGTCTGCGATGAAGTAGCGGCCGGGCGCACATCCGCTCCGCTTGAGATCGCAGACGCCCTGGTGAAACTGCGCCGACAAACTCTCGCGTCAACGGAGCGTGCATCGGGGGGCTTATTGGCTTCCGGTTTCGTTTCAGATGATTCGCGGAGCGTCGAGCGCCGCGTGCGCCGCCTCGTCCGTTTGGCAGACGCGGTGCCTACGCCGACACGCATCCATACATTGTCTCGAACGCAAAAAGCGGAGATGATCTTTGTCGCCGTACTCTTTACCACGTCTCTCCTCGCCGCCTCCCTTTACGCGCCCCTTGCCGTGCACACGGCCGCAGAATCCATCATCCAGCTTTTCAGATAGTGAGGTTTGCCTCGTTGAAGATATTTCACAGCACACTCGTTAGATATTTAAAAACTACCGCCGGTCGTCTTGCCGTAGTGCTCATGCTCGCGTTCGCCGTAGTCGGCCTGGGGGCTTGCGGCACGGGTCCGAAGGCGGAGGCCGAGCACGAAGAAGAAGCCCTCGCCCGCACGGAGTTTACAAACCGCATCGAAAACTTCTTCGAGTACGACCCGCTCAAAGCCGGTAGGCAGAGCCAGTTCCTGATTCACCTGACTGATCTCACAGACGGCATGCCAGTAGAGAAAGCGGAGGTGACACTTTCGATTCGCGCCAAGGGCGGCGGAGAAGTTGCGCAGATCAAAGCTCGCGTCGGCAAAGTAAAGGGCATTTATGTCGCGGACGTGAATATTCCGAGCGCGGGGGAATACGACATAGAATTTCACGTCAAGAACCCGAAGATAGACGAGCGGATGCCGCTCAGGGATTTCAAGGTGGAGTAAAACCAAACAGTAATGAAATCTTTCCGATTGCTATCAATCATTGCGCTCGTCGTCTGGCTGCCTATCCCGGCGCTCGCGCAAACAGTTGCGCCGCAGTCGCCGCCACTACTACCAACGGGGCAGGACACGGGCGTACTGACTCTGGAAACTGCGACCGAGCAATTCCTGCGACGCAACCTCGCGCTGGAAGCGGCGCGGCTCGAAGTCGGTGTGGCAGGAACAGAAAGAATCAGTGCCCGCCTTTTCCCGCGTCCCGGATTGACGGTCAGCGCTGAGAACCTGCGGGTTTCTGGCCCGACGCAATTTAATAACCTCTACGAGATAGGCTTAACGGTCGCTCAACCCATTGAACTCGGCAACCGCAGGGAACGGCGCGCGGAACTCGCCGAGCGTACAGTCGCCGTGGCGGAGATGCAGTTGACGGAGGTGCTACGGCGCAGGCTGTTCGAGTTGCGGCGCACATATTATGAGACGATTCTGGCGCGCACCGTCCTGAACATTGAGCGGGAGAACCGGGATAACTTTGCGGAGTTGGTGCGCTTTAACACTGCACGCTTCGAGGAGGGTTACATCGCCGAAGGCGAGTTGATACGAGTACGCCTTGAGCGCGTTAAATATGATTCCGCCATCGCTCAAGCCACGCTTGCCATGCGCCAGTCAAAGATCCGCCTTCTCGAACAGCTCGGCGAGACTCAGTTCGAGCGCGCCGGCACGCTCGACGTGACCGGCACACTCGAGGGCCGTGTCGTCACCCTCGATCTTGAGCAACTCCGGCAGTCCGCGCTCTCCAATCGTCCTGACATCAAAGTCGCCGAAGCTGAGGTGGCGCGCGCCGAATCGTCTTTCCGGCTTGAGCGTTCACGGGCGAAAGGCGAAATCACGCCGTTCGTCGGCTACCGCAAGGTCGGGCGGGATAATACCGTGCTGGCCGGTGTTACCGTGCCGTTACCCTTTGGCAATCGAAATCAAGGCGGCGTCGCGCGAGCCGATGCCGAGCAGCGCGTCGCTGAGACGAGCCTTCGCTTTGTGCGCAACCGCGCGATGGCGGAAGTCGAATCCGCGTACCGTGCTTATGAGACTGCGCGCGAGCAGGTGAAGGCATACGAAACCGGATTCCTTAGCCAGGCCGACGAGTCCCGCGACATCCAGTTGGCCGCTTACCGGGAAGGCGCAGCGGAGTTGGTGGCGCTCCTTGACGCGCAGCGCACGCGCTCCGAGGTGCGGACAAACTATTACCGTGCGTTATTCGATTACCAGACAAGTATTTTTCAGTTAGAGCTGGCGACAGGAGTAGACATCAAACCATGACGACACCTACAACCGATGAGCAAATTCATGAGGGCGAACGAGAGCAAAGGAGCGAACCCTCTCCGGACGATCACGGCGAAGTTCGTGTCGAGCGGGAAGAGACGAGGGTTGTAGAAGAGTCGCCAGCAGCCACAACATTCAATCGTAACCCTTTATTCATCATCGCCGCAGTGGCGCTCGTCGCGCTGGTCGTAATTTCGTATGTGCTCCTTTTCCGTAGTTCCGCAAAGCAGGAGATGGCGGAGGCTCCGGCAGCGGCTAATCCGACGGGCACGGTGAAGTTCCTGATGGAGCAGCAGTGGCTCATCCGCATGAAACTCGCGCAGGTCGAAGAGCACACGGTCGCGCGCCAGATCACTTCGACCGGACGGGTTGTCCCGGCTGCTAACAGCCAGGCGCTCGTAGCCCCTCCTGTTAGCGGCATTCTCTCTGGCAGCAGTTTGCCGCGTGTCGGGCAGTACGTCGGACAGGGACAGACCATCGCCGTCATCCAGCAGGTGGCGACCGGAGCCGAGCAGGCGCAGGTGCGCGCGGCCGCCGCCACCGTCCAGGTGCAGAACGCGCAGATCAATGTCGAGAACGCGCGGCTCGAAGGCGAAAAACGCACGGCGGCGGGCGAGGTAGATGCGGCGCGCACGCGGATGGATCTAGCGCAGAAGGAAGCAGACCGCGCGCAGAGGCTCTACGAGCGCAAAGCTTTCTCAGAGAGGCAGCTTCAGGCGGCGCAGGCTGAACTGAGCACCGCAAAAACGTCTTACGACGCAGCAATCAAACGCCGCGACGCGCTCGCCTCAGCGCGCAACGTCGCCCCGGCGAGCGTCAATGTCGGAAGCGCCAACGCCAGTTATACGGTGCGTGCCCCATTAGGCGGCTACGTCACGAAAGTCAATAAGTCGCTTGGTGAGCAAGTCGCGCCGGGCGAAGCCATCCTTGAGATCAGCAACCTTGACACGGTGTGGATCGAAGCGCCTATCTTCGAGAGGGATTTGAATCGCCTCGGCGGCAGCGTCACAGCGACCTTCACGACTGCGGCTTACCCGGATCAGGAGTTCAAAGGCGTGGTGCTGGATGTGGGGGCCGTGATTGATGAAAAGACGCGCGCAGCGACGGTCGTTTTTCAGGTGCCGAACGCGGGGCGCGCACTACGCATCGGTATGCAGGCCAACGTGCGGCTCGATGCGGGAGAGTCCGTGACCGCGATGATGATCCCAAAGGAAGCAGTACTGGATAACGAAGGCAAGAAGATCGTTTACGTGCTCCTGTCGGGCGAAGAGTTTCAGCGGCGCGAAGTGACTATCGGCGATGAGTACGGCCCCCACGTGGCAATCCTCTCGGGCCTCAATGTCGGCGAGCGTGTGGCCACACAGGGAGCTTACCAGATCAGGCTGCAAGAGCTGCGACCGGCGGATGCCGGCGCGCACTCGCATGAGACATAAAAGACTGAGCAGGTGGCGAACGAGTCACGTCCCGTCAGAACTATAGGCTTTAGGTCATGTTAAATAAATTCATCCAGTGGTCGCTTCGTAACCGGCTGATGGTCGTCATCGCGGCGGTCGCGCTGCTCATCTACGGCGGTTACGTCGCCGTGCGCACGCCCGTTGACGTCTTTCCCGACCTGACCGCACCAACGGTCACGATTCTCACTGAATCACACGGCCTCGCGCCGGAAGAGGTCGAATCCCTCGTCACGCTTCCCATCGAGTCTGCGATGAACGGCACGGCGGGCGTCTACCGCGTCCGATCTAATTCCGCCATCGGCATCTCCATCGTCTTCGTCGAATTCAATCTCGATACGGACATCTACCGCGCCCGACAACTCGTCAATGAGAAGTTGCAGCAAGTGCGGATGCCTGCGGGCGTCGCGCCTCCCGCGCTTGGCCCGATCTCTTCGACGATGGGCGAGATCATGCTCATCTCGATGCAGAGCAAGACGACTTCGCCGATGGAGTTGCGCTCGATTGCAGACTGGACGTTGCGCCCGCGCCTGCTTGGCGTCACTGGCGTCTCGCAGGTAATGATCATCGGCGGCGAGACCAAACAGTTCCAGGTTCTGGTTGACCCGGCGAAACTGGCAGATTACGGACTGACGCTTGAACAATTTACCGAGGCCGTCGGGGCGTCGAATGCGAACGCGGCGGGTGGCTTCCTTGAGCGCACCAACGAGGAGTATCTGATTCGCGGTCGCGCCCGCGTCTATACGCCGGAAGACCTAGCGAACTCCGTCATCACCGTGCGCGACGGCGTGCCCGTTCTCATCGGTAACGTGGCGACGGTAAAGGCCGGTGCGGCGTTGAAACGAGGCGACGGCAGTTTCAACATGCAGCCTGCCGTGGTCGCTACGATCCAGAAGCAGCCCAACGCCAACACGCTCGAAGTCACCGAGCAGATTGAGACGACGCTCGCGAATCTGAAAGCGACGCTCCCCTCGGACGTGACGATTGACACGAAGGCGTTTCAACAGGCCGACTTCATCAACCGTGCGGTCGGCAACGTGCGTGCCTCTATAGTCGAAGGCGGAATCATGGTCACGGTCGTCCTCTTTCTTTTCCTCTGGAACTTCCGCACGACGTTTATTTCTCTGACCGCGATTCCGCTCTCGCTCATCACGGCGATTCTCGTGATGAACTACTTCAATATCTCGATTAACACGATGACTCTGGGCGGTCTGGCAATCGCCATCGGTGCGCTTGTGGACGACGCGATCATTGATGTCGAAAATGTCTTCCGGCGCTTGAAGCAGAACGCGCACGCGCGCAACCCCGCACCTGTGATAGACGTGATTTTCCGCGCGTCTAGTGAGATCAGAAACTCGATCCTCTTTGCGACGCTCATCATCGTCATCGTCTTCCTGCCGCTCTTCTCTTTAGGCGGTTTTGAAGGCCGCATGTTCGCCCCTCTCGCTTTCGCCTACATCATCTCCATCACAGCTTCGCTCATTGTCGCGCTGACCGTCACCCCCGTGCTTTGCTACTTCCTGCTCGGTCGCTCGAAACTCCTGCACGACGAGAAAGATTCACGCCTCGTCGCATGGATGAAGAAGCACTACGCGCGCATCCTGAATTGGACGCTCCGCCACCCCTACAAAATTATCACCACGTCAGCCGCACTGCTGCTCGTCGCCGTCGTGCTCTTCGCGTTCATGGGGAGAGAATTCCTGCCGCCTTTTAACGAAGGAACTTTGAATATCAACGCCAACATGCCGCCGGGTACTTCCTTGCAGGAATCGAACCGCATCGGCGTTGTCATCGAAGAGGTTCTGCATGAAGTTCCAGAAGTCGTCTCGACGACGCGCCGCACAGGACGCGCCGAATTAGATGAACATGCGGCGGGCGTCAACACAAGCGAGATCGAGGTCGTCACCAAAGACGGCGACCGCCCCCACGCAGAATTTATGGAAGACGTGCGCCAGCGGCTCGCCCGCATCCCCGGCGTCGAGTCGGAAGTAGGGCAACCCATCTCGCATCGCATTGACCACCTGCTTTCAGGCACACGGGCGCAGATAGCGATCAAACTTTTCGGACCCGACCTCGCGACTCTTCGCACGAAAGCTGCCGAGATACGGGATCAGATGGCAGGAGTTCCCGGCATCGTTGACCTCATCGTCGAGCCGCAAGTCGGCGTGCCGCAGGTGCAAATCAACATGAACCGTCAGGCTGCGGCGGCAGTCGGATTAAGAGCAGAAGATTTGGCCGAAACGGTTGACACCGCATTCAACGGTCACGTCGCTTCGCAGGTCCTGGAAGAGCAGAAGACTTACGATGTGCTCGTGCGCTTCGACGATTCGGCGCGCGAATCGGTTGAATCAATCAGTCGCACATTGATCGACACCCCGACGGGCGCGCGCGTGCCCATCGGACAGGTCGCCGAAGTGCGCGTGGATCAGGGGCCGAATACGATCAACCGCGAGAACGTCCAGCGCCGCATCATCATTCAGGCGAACGTCGCCGAACGCGATCTAGGCAGCGTTATCGCGGACGTGCGTGAGGCCATCGGAACTAAAGTCCAACTGCCGCAAGGCTATTTCGTGCAGTACGGCGGGCAGTTCGAGGCGCAGGAGAAAGCCTCGCGACTCATCACGCTGCTCTCGATTGTTGCCATCGGCGGCATCTTCCTGTTGCTCTACATCGCTTTGAAGTCAGCGCGTTCCGCCGCGCTCGTCATGGCGAATCTACCACTCGCATTGATCGGCGGGGTCGTGATGGTCTTCCTCTCCGGGGGGACGCTCTCCATTGCTTCGCTCGTCGGCTTCATCACGCTTTTCGGCATCGCAACACGTAACGGCATCATGCTGATCTCGCATTACACGCACCTCATGGAAGAAGAGGGCGTATCCTTCCGCGATGCGATTGTACAGGGTTCCATGGAACGCCTGTCGCCGATCCTGATGACGGCGATTGTCACCGGCGTCGGGCTGATCCCGCTCGCGCTGGGCGCGGGCGAGCCGGGCAAGGAGATTCAGCAGCCGATGGCTGTCGTCATCCTCGGAGGCATCGTTACCTCGACTTTCCTCAATATGATCGTTATCCCGGCCCTGTACCTGAAATACGGGCATGCGGAAGCGCATCAGCCTTCGCGCGAGTACCCGAGGGAAAGGGAGCTTGCTTCGGCAGGGGATTGATGAGCAGGTGCGTCTATGATTCTTTTCCTGCATCCGGCTGATGTCCTCTTTGGTCTGGCGATCACCGTTCTTTTGTGTGTGGCCCTGGTGGCATTGTTCGGAGTTTTAGTTGCGAGGTACAGGAAGGGAATTCATCGCAGGTCACGACACGTTGGAGGCATAAACCGGGGGCAGCGGCGGATGGAACGGGCGATGCACAGGCAGAAGAGCAAGCATCACTGATCATCATTTATGAGCGATCCTGATCACGCGAGAGATGTAGGACGTTCTCTGTGGCGAAATCCGAACTTCCGCCTGTTGTTCGGCGCGCAGATCATCTCACTGCTGGGCAGTGGGGTGACTACCGTTGGCCTCGCGCTCTTTGCTTACCAACTCACAGGCGGCGCATCCGCCACGGCTGTGATCGGCAATGCGCTCATGCTGCGCATCCTAGCTTTCCTCCTCTTTTCGCAGCCAGCCGGCGTCATCGCCGACCGCGTGAGTCGCAAGAAAATACTTATCGCTGCTGACCTCCTGCGCTTCGGCCTGCTGGCGCTCTTTCCCTTTGTCTCCACGGTGTGGCAGGTCTACGCCTTGATCTTTGCCATCAACGCCGTCACCGCATTTTTCACGCCGACCTTCGAGGCGAGCATTCCTGAAGTTGTCGGCGATGAGCAGTATGTCAAGGCTCTCTCGCTCTCGCGCGTCGCCGTGGATGTGGAGGCCGTAGCCGCGCCAGCCGTCGCAGGGCTTCTCGTGGCCCTGCTTGGCATACGATGGGTCTTCTGGTTCGACGCCTTCACCTATCTCGTGTCGGCGCTGATGGTTGTCGCCGCCTCCGTCCCGTATGTCTCGAAGGCCGTAACGCCGCTCTCGCTGCGAAGCTTTCTCTCGGAGATAACTACGGGGACGCGCGTGCTCTTGCGCGAGCCGTCGCTGAGGCAGGCGCTTACCTTGAGCTTCGCCGAGGCCACTGCGGGCGCGGCGGCCATCGTCGTGACGGTCGCCTACGTCCGCGACGTGCTAGGGCGTGGCGAAACGACTTTCGCTGTGGTGATGGCGGGCTTAGGGCTCGGCTCGTCGCTGGCGGCAGTTATCCTGGGTCGCGCCACCGGACGTTATGAGCAGGGCGTACCGGATCGTGCCGTGCTGCACGGCAGACGGCATACCTGGGCGGCGCGCGTGCTCATCCTTGGCGGGATCGTGCTTGGTCTGATCCTTTTACCCGGAGTGTTCAAGCCGCCGCTCATCGTCTTCGCGCTACTTTGGCTGCTGAACGGTGCCGGGCAGGCGCTGATCGCTATTCCTTCCTCAACGCTTCTGGCGGAACATACGGTCCAGGAGGAGCGCGGGCGTGCCTTTGCAGCGCACTTCGCCCTGACTCATGCCTGCTGGCTCGTTACCTATCCGGCGGTCGGACACGCCGCTGCACGTTGGGGAGCGCCCGCGACATTTACAGTGGCTGGTATAGCATGCCTGCTCATCACTGCTGCGGCCATTGCGCTCGGTCGAGGGGCAGGGCACGGCGCACACACTCATGACAGAGATGATGCGCCTGTTGCTGCTTAAACCATTAAGATTGTAAAAGTCCAGTTGACCTTTAAAAATAGGCGTCAGTCGGTAGCTACCATGACATCGCTTGCTTTGATAACGGCGTAAACTTCTTTTCCCGGCGACAGGTCTAATCTCTTTGCGGAGTCCTTCGTAATAATCGAAACCATCTCGATTCCACCCGGCAACTCAATGATTACTTCAGAGTTGACCGCGCCGTGCTCAACCCGTTTCACTGTACCTTTCAAGGTGTTACGTGCGCTGATCTTCATCTGTTCAATCTCCTATGCTTGGTTTCCCCTATCCAGCATAGCTGATACTCACATATCATCACCATCAAGATTTTTCACTCTCTGAAAGAGGCTTAGATGATGATCTACCTTCGTCGTATCAGTGTCACGCTTTGTTTCCTCGCGCTCTATTCCAGCATCGCTTTTGGGCAAGCCGGACAGTTACCCGCAACTGATTATTCGTTGAGCGTCGGTGGAGAAGCCGAACGCCCGCTCAAGCTGACGGCTGCTGACTTGGCGAAGTTGCCGCGTCGCGCAGTGAGCGCCAAAGACCATGATGGTAAAGAAGCCACGTTTGAGGGTGTGGAGCTTGGCGAAGTATTAAAGCTGGCCGGTGTGAAATTCGGCGAGCAAATGAGGGGTAGAAGGCTGGCTCTATTATCTCGAAGATGACAGGGCATAAAAGTAGGGAGCTGAAACGCTACCAGCATCTCAGCCCCCTCTTTAAGCAACAGACCGTCGAGCTAATCGCTCAGGACCTAGGCGGGAATTCTGGTGACACAATTAGTGGCACACCCGCCGTTAGCGACTCGTCACAGTGACGCTAACTTATTGATAATATGGCGGAGCCGACGGGACTCGAACCCGCGACCTCCGACGTGACAGGCCGGCGTTCTAACCAACTGAACTACGACTCCGGGTAAACTCTAATTTTCAATTTCGTTGGTAGGCACGGAGGGACTCGAACCCCCAACCTCTTCCTTGTAAGGGAAGCCGTCTACCATTGACGTACGCGCCTTCAAATAAATCAGGCACGAAATCCTTAAGACTTTTCATTCTACAGAATTTCGCGGCTCTGTCAAACTGTGGCGATTACTCACTCATTAATTGAATGACTAAGTGAATAACTGCGGCGTTCTTTCAGAAGCGAAAGGATAGCCGAAAATGGCACGAGAACGCAAAGCTTGAATCGTAAGTGGAGACGGAAAACTCCTTGGGCGAATCCAATCTACCGATGTGGATACGCCCCCGCGCGGGCGTGTCAGGCCGAGGCAACACAGTTTACTAGAGCAACCAGACGGGCAGTTCACGGGGTCGAGCAGGTGTTTCCTGTTCAGACATCATATTATCGCCGCCCGGCTCTTGTCCCTTAGTCTCGGCGGTCGGCATGGGCCGTTCGTGCGCGCGCGCATCCTGTGTTGTGGCATCCTCTTTACGCTCGCCGCGTTTTTCGAGCGGCGTAATGAGAACGGCGTTAACCTGTTCATCGAGCCTGCCGATCACTGACATTCGTTTTGCTCCTTTCGCCGCAGGCGGGTTTCCAGTTATGATTTAACCAAGAATTGCGATCAGGATTAGTTTAAGACCATGCCCAAGAGACTGGCAAACAGAGAGAGCGTTCCGCGAAACCGATTCCGTCAACTTCTGCTTCTTACGCTCGCCGCGCTCTACTGCGGCCCGCTCGCGATCTTCGCGCAGCAGCAGCAACAGCAGAGACCGCGCAAAGTCGGCGGCGCGACGACGACGAAAGCACCCCCGTCGCAGAATCCTCCTGCGCCGCGCTCACCGTCCTCGCAGCTCCCCGTGACGAGTGATGAGGAGGTTGACGATGGAGATGTCGTACGGGTGGAGACGCAACTGGTCTCCGTTCCGGCAATTGTCACGGACGCGGCGGGACGGCCACTCGCCGGGCTGCGCCCTGAGAACTTCGTTCTTTACGAAGACGGACGCCGGCAGCAGATAGCCAACTTCGGGACGACCGATGCGCCCTTCGAGGTCGCGCTGCTGCTGGATACTTCCGGCTCAACGCGCGCCGATGTCGCTTTGATTCGCGGCGCGGCCAACGCCTTTATAGACTCCCTCAGAACGGGCGACCGCGTCGCCATCATCGCTTACAACACTTCTCCATATGACCGGGCGCGGCTTGCAACCGTTGATGTCCTGGCACAGTTGACGAATAATCGCAAAGCCCTGCGCGAGGCCATAGAGGACATCGGCTCAAGCAACGGCACGCCCTTTTATGATTCGCTCTCGCGTATCGTCGCAGAGGTTTTCATTGATCCGCCGCGCGACGAGGTGCGAGGTCGCCGCGCCGTGGTCGCTCTCACCGACGGCGTTGATTCGTCCAGCAATACCGGTTATGCGGAGGCTCGCTCGCGCCTCCTCGGCGCGGGTCTCGCCTGCTATTTTATACAGGTCAATACGGAAGATTTCGTCGAAGACCGCTTGATGCAGGATTGCCAGCGCACGGGCACGATTCACCTGTCGCGCGCCCAACTGGAGCGTTACCGCAGGATATTTGCCCCGCGCATTGACGCCGCGCACTTCGAGGACTTTTGCGGCATGGGCCCATTCGAGCGGATGCAGATCAGCCGCGATCTTTACACGCTGGCCCGGCAGGAGATGAATGATCTGGCACGCTCATCCGGCGGCAAGACTTTTCCGGCAGCTACCTTACGCGATGCGCGCGCGGCGTTCGCGCGTGTCGCCGCAGAGATCGGCACGCAGTACAGCATCGGATACTATCCGGCGAACAAGACGCGCGACGGTCGTTACCGTGCGATTCGCGTCGAGATCAAGGGCGTGCAAGGCGGCGCGCAGATCAGAGCGCGCGAGGGCTACTACGCGCCGAAGGGCTAGTCATGACGGTTTACACTCTATCTCAAAAAAATTGCCCTATTCGCTTATTTGCCTCGCGCGCTGATTCGTCTGCCACAAAATCAGCTTGAGCGGTGTTTTTAAGAGTAGCGCCACAAATATATTAGGAACGGAACAGCCCGATGAGATACCTTTTAACTTCACTGCTCGCGCTCGGCATGGGCCTGAGCCTCATTCCCTCAACGAGCGGCCACGCTCCAGTAGAACCTGCCCTCCACAGCTTTGTTGATTCAAGACATGTTGGTTTCGGTCTCGCCTCCTCGTCACCGGTGGAGTCCAGGTCGAGCGTGCTTCAGGAAAGAATGCGCGTCATTCTTGAAGCGTATCGGGCGAAGGGCGGGTTTCCGGGAGCTGTGGCGGCTGCCCGTCTCTCGGACGGTAGCTTGATCCGTGTTGCCGTAGGTGTCGCCGACCGCGAGCGAAAGACGCCCATGAAGCCGAACTCTCGAATGCTGGGCGGAAGCACCGGCAAGACGTTTTTTGCCGCGCTCGCATTACAGCTCGTGGCTGAAAAAAAGTTGCGTCTTGATGACCCGATCAAGACGTATCTGGGGCGCAAGCCCTGGTTTGCCAGGCTGCCCAATGGCAGTGATCTCACCGTTCGTATGTTGATGACCCACACGAGCGGCCTCGGCGGCTATGGTCAGAAATTTATGACAGGCCTCGTCAAGGAGCCCGCCCGCGAGCGCACTCATACGGAATTGATAGAGTCCCTGTTGGATCAAAAGCCGCTCTTTCCCGCCGGTGAAAGATTCGAATATTCCGATCTCAACTTCATCCTCCTGGCGATGATTTGTGAAGAAGTTACTGGGCGCGCGGCCGTCGCGGAGATCGAGCGGCGACTGCTCAAGCCCTTGGGGCTCAGAGATACTTTTCCCTCCGACAGGCAGCGCCTCCCCGGCTTAGTGCCAGGTTATGCCGGGGCTGGTAATCCATTCGGCGGCGATGCCATGATGAAGGACGGCTCGCTCACGCTCAATCCGCAGTTTGAATGGGGCGGCGGCGGCTACGCCACCACTTCCGCAGACCTTGCGCGCTGGATCGCGGCCTTTTGTGAAGGGCGCGCATTCGATAAGTCTCTATTCCCGGAGGTGTTTCGCGGAGTTGACGCGCCTTCAATCGGAAAAGGCTCCAGGTACGGGCTCGGTGTTCACATAGATAAGACCAAGCTTGGCACGGCCTACGGTCACGGTGGTTACTTCCCCGGATATGTCTCTCTGGTGAGATGGTATGCGGATCATAAACTGTCAGTCGCCATGCAAATCAACACGAGCGAAGACAAGCTCATCGCCCGTCCCATGGATGAAGTGCTGGATGATATGGCCCTTGCTCTAATCAAATGAGTGTTCAGTAAAATACGATCATTCTCTCTTGCGCACTCAATCGCCCGTCAAGTTATAACCTCGTCCGCATTCGACCCCGCCCTGCCCTGCCAGCATGCTAAGATAAGCCACTCGCTTGAGCCAATCTATATTAGTCTTTGGACGGGGACGCTCTTGTATCTTCCGTGTGATGGAGTTTCTTCTTTTATGTGCCCAAATAAATCTGCTTTTGATCGCATCACGCTTATCGTTTTAGACAGCGCCGGGATAGGCGAGATGCCGGACGCCGCCGATTGGGGCGACGCGGGCTCGGACACCCTTGGCCATATTCTGGAATCGAGAGAGGTGCGCCTGCCGAACCTTGAAAGTTACGGGCTCGGAAATATACGACCGCTCGCAGGCGTCGCTCCCGCCCTAAGCCCGCGCGCATCTTACGGTCGTTGTGCCCTGCGCTCGAACGGCAAGGACACGACCACAGGCCACTGGGAGATGGCCGGGATTATTTTGGAGCGCGCATTTCCGACCTATCCCGAAGGCTTTCCGCCGGAGATTATTGACCGCTTTATCAGCGAGACGGGCGTGCCCGGCATCCTCGGAAATGTTCCTGCCTCCGGCACTGAGATAATCAAAGAGCTTGGCGCGGAGCATGTCCGCACGGGCAAGCCCATCGTCTATAC
>JBKKAL010000185.1:0-5844 GCA_046714695.1 Pyrinomonadaceae bacterium | reverse complement strand
GGCCAGAGAGCGACCCTATGAATATGCCGAAGCAGCGCGCGGCGCGCTCGACTCTCTGCCAAAATCGAAATACTGGGATGCCCTCTACTCAATTCCAACCTACATTATTGAGCGGGATAGATAATGGCAAATGAAAATCTGATCTCGACGCTTGAACAGAGTCTGCGCCAGTCGCGAGCGGCACGCGCGCGTCTTGCGGGGCGGCTCACAGAATTGGAGTCCGAGGCGGAAACGGTGCGCTCCGAGCTGGCCGAGATGGATACGCTGGCCAGCCAGACGGAAGCCGCGATCTTTCGCCTGCTCTCAAATGTCTTGAGCGCCAGCACTGCGCCCGTTACCTCGCCCTCGGACGCGGAGATCGAGGCCGCCATGCGACACGATGCGACGCAAGTCAAGTACGCGCCGCGCGTCATGGCCCCGCGTCATAACATCCCGCCGGTAAAGAGCGAAATCGAAGTCAAGAGCGACAGGTTTATGGATCGCACCATCCCGCAGGCCACGACGATGCTCTTGAGGGAGGCGAGCGAGCCGCTCCATGTCAACGAAATATATAATCGCCTGCTCGAAGGCGGCTTTAATTTCACAGGGCACAATCCGACCATCAGCATTGCCGTCTCGCTTAATCGCAACGGGCGTTTTCGCAAGGTCGCTCCCGGCACTTTCGATCTCGTGATGCGCGATGCTTCTCAAGCCTCATGATCTGTGAGGTTCTATTGTTCCCTGTCATAAAACAGAAATCCTTTAAATCAGAGTCGGTGAAAACCGTCTTCGACCTGAGTTACTTTAAGTACGGTTACAGGTTTGTAGCGCGTCGGATACTTTGCTCAAAAAATATTTAACCATCGGTAATAATTAAAACTTCACTGGGAATAAAGAGAAAATTATGCGCGCGATGATTCTCGCCGCCGGTTATGGAACACGGCTCTGGCCTTTGACGGAAGACCGCACGAAACCGGCGATCCCTTTTATGGGGCGTCCACTGGTCGGTTATGTCGCAGAGTATCTGGGCCAATATGGATTTCGCGATGTGGTGGTGAATCTACATCACCGGCCGGACTCGGTGCGGGCGGCGCTTGGCGATGGGAGCCGCTTTCATGTGCATCTCGAATATATAGAAGAGCCTGTCATACTGGGCACGAGCGGGGCGCTCGACAACGCGCGCCACTTGCTGGAGGGCGAAACGTTCGTGGTCATTAACGGCAAGATCATCACTGACATCAACCTCGGTGAAGCCCTTGAGACGCATCGCCGGTCGAATGCGCTGGCGACGCTTATCTTACTTCCCAATCCAAAACGGGAACGCTTTAGCCGCGTCGAAACTCTAGATGGATTGATCACAGGCTTTGGCGGGATGCCTGCGCCCACGGCGTCCGATAAAGTCTCGGATAAAGAGGCTGCGCCTCTCATGTTCACCGGCATTCAAATTTTGGAATCGCGTATCTTCGATTACATTCCGCGCGGCGTCTTCTCTAATTCAACGACGGACGTATATCCGCAGGCGATCAAAGCGGGCGAGCGCGTTATCGCGCACGTGGCCGAAGGGAAGTGGTACGAGCTTTCGACGATTCAACGCTATCTTGAGATCAGTCTGGCGCTCTTGGCCGAAGAGGGTAAAGAGACTGACATGGGCGAGCGATGCAGGATTGCGGATGATGCGGATGTACGCGAAACCCTCCTCTGGAATGATGTCACAATCGAAGGGGGCGCAAGGGTTCGGCGGGCGATACTCGGAGACGGCGTGCGCATCCCCGGTGAAGAGATAATTGAGGATGCGGCGGTGGTTCGAGCCGACCTGGTTCGCGATAAAGAGCCGCCGCCTAAAGCCCTGCGGGGCGAAGTGCGGGGAGATAACTTTGTCGTCTCCCTGCGGCAGTGATACAATCCTCAGACTCTAAGGAACACAAATTCGGCGGGACTGATGGATGATTTATTCCGCCGTTCATGAGAAAGCGCAGTCGGCCGCCTGCGTCCGTAACGCATGAGCCCAGCTTCACAGATCACTTCCAATGCATTTGATTCGTCTGCCCGCGAGCGACTCGTTGATTATCTTGCGCGCGCGAGCCAGGCAGCGGAAGTGAATGTTACTGCCTTAACGCCGGATGCCTCCACGCGAGAGTACTTCCGCATCCCCTGGAAACGTTCTCAGACTGCCATCGCAGCTGTTTACCCGGAACCGTTCGATCCCGATTTTCATCCCTTCCTTGATGTGACACGCATGTTCACGGCGGCCTCTTTGCCCGTCCCTGAAATTTACGATGTTGATGCCGCCAAAGGGATTATCGTTCAGGAAGACCTCGGCGACCGCCAGTTACGTCTGGTTTACGAGGCCGCTTCCGAAGAGGAGGCGGAGGGATATAAGGAACGAGCCATTAGCCTGATCGCGGAGATTCAAGCTGCGACTCCCAAGGCGTATGAGCTAAATTCAATCGCCAGCCGCCTGGCATTCGACGAGGCGAAGCTCGCCTGGGAACTCAGCTTCTTTCTCGAACATTACTTTGGCAGCCTTCGCGGTGAGCAATTGTCTCACGGAACAGCCGCGGAATTGAAGACAGAGTTAAACGACATCGCCGCCGAACTGTCAGCACGCCCGCGCTTTCTCTGCCATCGTGATTATCATGCTTCGAATTTGATTGTGGACAGGCAGGATCGTCTGCGCATCGTTGATCATCAGGACGCGCGCATGGGTCCGGCCACCTACGATCTGGTTTCGCTCCTGCTCGACCGTCAATCGGAATCGCCTTCGCTCTCAGAGATGCGCGCGCACAGGCTCTTCTTTCTGGACGAGAGGAGGCAGCGCGGTCTGGACGCCCTTGACCCGGATGAATTCGCGCGCGAGTTCCGGTTGATGACCGTGCAGCGCGGATTAAAAGCCATCGGGACATTCTCGTATCAAACGGCCAAGTGCGGTCGCGGTCAGACTTATGCGCAGTTTATCAGGCCCACACTCCTGATCGTCCAGCAGGCGGCTGAATGGCTGTCGCGTTTTCCCGCGCTGCGTCGCGAGACGGGCGCACGGCTCGATGATGAGATAAATTTCAGCGATCAATAGCGTAAAAGTTTCAGGCATTCATCATTATTCGTAACCGTATGGATCAAGTTTACATAAACCAACTATCACGTCACATTGGCGAAGAGGTCACGCTCAAGGGCTGGCTCTACAATCTTCGTTCGAGCGGAAAAATTCTTTTTCCACAACTCCGAGACGGCACGGGGATAATCCAGTGCGTGGTGCTCAAAAAAACAGTTGCGCCGGAAATATGGGAGCAGCTAAAGGGATTGGGACAAGAGTCCGCCCTGATCGTGCGCGGCACTGTGCGCGCGGACGAGCGCGCGCCGGGCGGGTACGAGTTGGATGTAATCGCCGCCGAGGTCGTGCAGGAAGCGCACGATTATCCGATCACGCCGAAGGAACACGGTACGGAATTTCTGATGGATCATCGCCATCTGTGGCTGCGCTCGCGTCGCCAGCATGCGATTCTCAAGGTTCGCCATACGGTAGTCAAAGCGGTGCGGGATTTTCTGGATAACGATAATTTTACGCTCTGCGACGCTCCGATCTTTACGCCCGCCGCGTGCGAGGGAACGACAACGCTCTTTGAAGTGGACTACTTCGATGATCAGAAGGCTTACCTGACGCAGTCGGGCCAGCTCTACTCGGAAGCGACCGCCGCCGCCTTTGGAAAGGTCTATTGCTTCGGCCCAACTTTTCGCGCCGAGAAGTCGAAGACGCGCCGCCATCTGACGGAATTCTGGATGGTCGAGCCGGAGATGGCATACGCGACGCTCGATGATGTGATGCGGCTTGCTGAGCGTTTTCTCTCCGCAATCGCCGCGCGCGTCCTTGACGAGCGTCAGGAGGAGCTGAAAGTCTTGGAGCGGGATACTGCGAAACTCGAAGCGATTGTGCCGCCCTTTCCGCGCCTGCATTACGATGAAGCTGTAAGTATGCTTCACGAGGGCCACGAGCGCGGGGAAATAGAGTCGCGCTTCGAGTGGGGCGGGGATTTTGGCGCGCCCGACGAATCCTATCTTTCATCCAAATTTGATAAACCCCTGATGGTTCATCATTATCCGGCAGCGGTCAAAGCCTTCTACATGGCGCGCGATCCGGAGCGCGCAGAGCTTGCCCTCGGCGTTGATGTGCTTGCGCCGGAAGGATACGGCGAGGTGATTGGGGGCGGCGAGCGCGCGACCTCGCTCGAATTCCTGCGCGAGCAGATCGCTCTGCACGAGTTGCCCGAAGAGGCTTTTAACTGGTATCTGGATTTGCGGCGCTACGGCAGCGTACCGCATTCCGGGTTCGGGATGGGGATTGAACGTTGCACCGCATGGATGTGCGGCATAGAGCACATACGAGAAACGATTCCTTTTCCGCGCATGCTTTATCGCCTCAAGCCTTGAGGCGGCGGAATGTTTTGATGGCACCGGCATTAAGTTTATGAGCAATCAAACTGCGCGTGAACGTCTGAGGTTGGAATTCAACGACTGGGCTCGTGCCGGGCGGGGCGAGAGGATGGAGCGCGGCCACAGACCCGTCGGTGAGCAGGCGATTGCGCGAATGCGCCTCGGACGCGATGCGCGCGTGCTTGATCTGGGCTGCGGGTCTGGATGGGCGACGCGGCTGCTGGCAGAGCAGGCGTCAGAGGGAAGCGTCATCGGCATTGATATTGCGGACGAAATGATCGAGACGGCGAGAGTTGCGTCTGCGGAGTTTCGTAATGTTGAATTTCGCATTGCGAGCGCAGAGAATCTTCCGTTTGAGGATCGTTATTTTTCACACGCTTTCTCAATGGAGTCGCTCTATTATTACGAAGATATGGAGAAGGCGCTCAGCGAGGTTCATCGCGTCCTTAAGCCGGGAGGCTTGTTCGTCACGGTCGTTGACTTGTATCAGGAAAACGAGCCTTCGCGCCAGTGGATAGATCAATTGAAAGTTCCCGTGCGCTTTTTGAGTATCGCGCAGTATCGCGCCCTTTTCGAGCAGGCGGGTTTTACGGGCGTGCTGGATGAGCGGCTTTATGATCGAACGCCCGTGCCCTTTGAATATACCGGAGGGTCTTTTCAAACACGCGAAGATTATCTGAGATATAAAGAGATAGGCTCTTTGATGTTAAGCGGCCAGGTGAAATAATGAGCGAGACACACGAAAAAATTGTGACGATCTTCGGAGGCTCGAAGTGTGACCGGAGCAGCCCCGAATACGAGCAGGCGCATCGTGTCGGAGAGTTGCTGGCCGAAGCCGGTTACACTATCTGCACGGGCGGCTATCTGGGTGTGATGGAAGCGGCCAGTCGCGGCGCGCGCGAGAAGGGAGGCCGCGTGCTCGGCATCGTGATGAATCAATTCAAGGCAGAGCCCAATCGCTTTTTGACAGACAAAGTGGCCACGCCTCACTTCTACGAGCGGCTGCAAAGACTCATCACACGCTCGCTCGGCTTTATAGCTTTGCGCGGAGGGATGGGCACGGTGACGGAAGTGTCCCTGGTCTGGAACAAGATTCAAACACGCATCATCGGGCCGCGCCCGCTCGTGCTGCTCGGCGATTGTTGGCCTCCTTTGGTCGAATCGTGGCGCAGACATCTGGCCGTGAGCGAGCAGGACGTAACCTATCTTGATTTCGCGCAGACGCCGGAAGAGGCCGTGCAGATAATTTTTGAGAAAGCCAAGGGAGTCTCACTATGACTTGTCCTCAGTGTGCAGCTTCGCTGCTTCCCAATGCGCAGTTTTGTGGTGGTTGCGGGTATCGCCTGGCGGAGGGCGCGCAAGCTGCATCGGCGGGCGGCAGTCCTCCACCGGCTTACGCGCAGTCGGCGAGCGGCGGCGGCATCCAAATAGACGCTGATG
>JBKKAL010000184.1:0-3790 GCA_046714695.1 Pyrinomonadaceae bacterium | reverse complement strand
GCCCTGTTGTATCAATTTCTTGGAGTCTCTCGGCGGATGCCCTTACCGCGTGCGCAGCAGACGAGACGCTTGGGGAAGCCTTCGCCAACGGCCCTAGGTCAGTACCGGAGTTGCTCGGAACGAGACTGTCCCAATCCAAGGATTGGAAAACCTCGCCGAGCGGCGCCAGAGCAAGATTCGCAACATCGTCCGCTGATCGAGCTACCTCAGTAATCGCGCTGAAGTTGGCCCCGAAGCCTGGTATGGCCGAGGCTAAAGTCCAGATAGGGTCCCCGGCACTTTTTTTCGCGGCCGCAGTGTGAGCTCGCATCTGATTTATCGTTGGCAGTACGTCCTCCGTGTTGCCACGCTGGATGTCTTCCTTGATTGACGGGAGCAGCAAAGTCGCTGCCCCAAGTTCGGTCTTGATCGTGTTCGCCTTAGCACTGAGCCATGCGATGCTCCCGATAGAACCAATCGCGACGACGGCCAGCGAAACGAATATAAACAAAAGCCGGCGACGACCAGATCGATTTTTTCTGGACGATCTGGTCTTCGCGGACCTGAGGCCAGGCTTCTGTTCTTGGTGGGCTTCTACCATTACTACGGACGCCCCAGACCTCGGTAGCTCCAACCAGCTGCGCGCCATTTGACAGGGTCGAGAACGTTACGGCCATCTAGAATTCGAGGAGACGCAACCAAATCAGCAAGTTCGTAGGGATCGAGATCCCGATACTCAAGCCATTCGGTCAGCAGCAGCAAAGCGTCCGCCTTGCCGACCGCGCGCTCGGTGTTTAGTTCGTAATGAAGTTCGGGAAACCTGCGGGAAGCATTTGCGAGAGCTTTTGGATCGGTGACAGTGACGACAGCCCCTTGCAGCTGCAATTGCGCGGCAATGCTGAGAGACGGAGAATCCCGGACGTCGTCGCTTTCGGGCTTGAATGCCGCTCCAAGAACGGTTATTCGCTTGCCGAGGAGTGAACCGCCGCACAGCTCTCTCGTAAGCTCAACGACTCGTGTCCTGCGCCGCATATTGATCGCATCGACCTCACGCAAGAATGTGAGAGCCTGGTCCGCGCCGAGTTCACCGGCTCGCGCCATAAATGCGCGGATGTCTTTGGGCAAGCAGCCTCCGCCAAAGCCGATTCCAGCATTTAGGAACTTTCGCCCGATACGGTCATCCATACCGATAGCATCGGCCAAACTGGTTACGTCTGCACCAGCCGCTTCGCAAAGTTCAGCCATCGCATTGATAAAGGAAATCTTAGTAGCGAGGAATGAATTTGCCGCAGTCTTTACGAGTTCAGCCGTGGGATGGTCGGTCACAAGGCGCGGGGTCCCTGACGCAAGTGGTGTTGCATAAACATCATCAAGAAGAGCGACTGCAGGGTGTTCCTCAGAGCCGTTGTCGACTCCATAGACAAATCGATCTGGGTGCAGAGTGTCCGAAACCGCGTGGCCCTCGCGTAGGAATTCTGGGTTCCAGACTAGGTGGGCTGTGGGTTCTTTTACCTGAACCACGCCGGCAAGGCGCGCGGCCGTGCCTACGGGAACTGTAGATTTTCCGACTACAACTTCACCGGTTGAGAGGTATGGCAGGAGTTCGGCAATAGCAGCGTCCACATATCTTAGGTCTGCGCCGTTCTCACCCTTCTTCTGGGGTGTGCCAACGCAGATGAAGTGAACGCTGCTTCCTTCTGCGGCTGACATCTCCGTCGTGAAGGAGAGCCGACCTGTTTCAAGCACCTCCTCGAGAAGGCCTTCCAGACCCGGTTCGAAGAACGGAGGCTTGGCCGCTGACAGTGCGCGAATCTTGGATTCGTCCACATCAATGCCGACGACCTCATGTCCAAGTTTGGCCATGCATGCAGCATGCACGGCCCCGAGGTACCCGCAACCGATTACAGAAATACGCATTATTATTTTGCCTTCCCCAATGCCAGAACGGCGGCGTTTCGCCACCGCAGAAGTTGAACGGATGTCAATTAGACCGCGCCGGTGCTCGCAAAGACTGCCTTGAATGTCTTGAAAAGTATCACCACGTCACCCATCAGCGACCAGTTCTCAACATAGTAGAGGTCAAGCCTGATGCTTTCTTCCCAAGTAAGGTTGGATCTTCCACTCACCTGCCATAGACCGCTCATGCCCGGACTCACATAGAGGCGGCGATGTGCGGCGTCGTCATACAGTGCGACCTCACCTTCTCGCTGGGGACGCGGCCCTACGAGACTCATGCTCCCTCCGAGGACATTTAGAAGCTGTGGCAGTTCGTCTAGGGAATACTTGCGAAGCACACGTCCGAGGGGCGTTATTCGAGGATCGTTCTCTATCTTAAAGAGGGGGGTGTCGCCGGACCCCTGGTTTTCGAGCAATTTCCTGAGCTCGGAATCGGCATTGACTTTCATCGATCGAAACTTAAGCATGTGAAACGTGGTTCCGCGGAGACCGACTCTCTCCTGCTTGTAGAAAACGGGCCCACCATCGGTAAGCCGCACGAGGACCGCCAAGACTAGGAATACCGGAGACAGGCAAACTACAAGTAAGCCTGTAATTCCAAGGTCAAACGCGCGCTTGGCAACTTTCTTTCCTCCCGTCAATTTAGGCGTTGAAACGTGAATCAGTGGAAGGCCGGCCACCGGCTGCGTATGAATCCTCGGACCAGCAATGTCAGTCAGAGCAGGCGCCAGGATCATGCCAATATCTCGTGCAGCAAGCTCCCAGCCCAGCCGACGCAAGTCTTGAGGGTGCAAATTCACGCCTGCCGAGACGGCAACTGCATCAACTTTCGTCTCAAGGATGACGGACAAAATTCCCTGGTAATCGCTGTCATAGCCCGTAACCGGCACACCAAGTTCCGGCGCATGTGTCTGCGGGTCTCCTCCGGGTAGATGCACAGCAACAGGTAGGTACCCGGCGCCAGGCTCGCTTCTGAGAGAACGCACAAGGTGATTTGCGGAATGGGGTCCTCCGATTATCAAGACCCTGGAACTGCTCTTGCCGTGTCCGCGTTCGAGAGTTAGATGCTGTCTAAGAAGCCAACGTCCAATAAGTAAGCCGAATGCTCCTGCGGGGAAAGCCAATCCCACGAATCCGCGTGCAGTATCAATTCTCAGGGCGAAGGAAACTATGGCAACGAAGCCGAACAACCAGGCTGACGTTGCGATTACTCGCTTGTACTCTTCCGACCCGGAGCCTAGAACCTTTGGTTCTCGGGAGCCCCAGAATTCGAGCATCAGCCACCAACTTACTGCGAGGACGCCAGCGAGGATCAAATAGTCGACGTCCCGCGTTTGTGCGGTGCTTATGTCCGTGAATCCGAAGCGAATTCCGTATGCGCCAGCAACGGCCCAAACGACGACAAATCCATCGATGACTCGGAGTCTGGTTGCGTACTTCGAGCGCCAAGTCGCGATTCTTTTCAAGTGTCTTGCCCCCAATGAAGTGCATTTTCATGCGCACGGTCTGGTCATCCCGAGGGTGCAACCCCTGTCGTGCGTCTGGTTCTCTTTTCAGAAGCAGAGGGATATTCCCAACCGCCTATTGCATGGAATGGAGCTGGCTACACAGCACCGCTGATCCAGCTCGCTATCTCCGATTTGAACCGTTCTTTGGAGAATTTCTTGGCATGTTGCCGAACCTGGCCCCTGTCTACGGTGTGAATCGCAGTGATGGCCGCGGCGAACGCTTCCGTGGAAAGCTCGGATACGAGTAACCCGGTAACGCCATGAACCACGGACTCAGATGCCCCTCCCACACCGTAGGCAATGATGGGGGTTCCGGCTGCCATCGCTTCCACGGGCATTATCCCAAA
>JBKKAL010000183.1:0-36176 GCA_046714695.1 Pyrinomonadaceae bacterium | reverse complement strand
GTTCAATCTACACGGCAGCGAGTCGAAGACGCTGACGATCACGAAGGATGCCGCGGGCGAAGTGACAAGCGGCGACATCGAAGCAGACGGGGACGTGGAAGTGCTCGACCCGAACGTCCATATCGCTACGGTCAGCGATGGCGGCTCGCTTCGTATCGAGATGCGGCTCAAACGCGGGCGTGGCTATGTCTCCGCCGAACGCAACTTCGACGAAGATTTAAGCCTCGGCTATATTCCCGTTGATTCTGTTCATACGCCGGTCAAGAAGGTCAACTATACGGTCGAGGCCGCACGCCTTGGACAGAATACGGAGTTCGACAAGCTGACGATAGAGGTCTGGACCGATGGCTCCGTCAAGCCCGACGATGCGATTGGACTGGCCGCGAAGCTGATCAAGGATCATATGTCCATCTTCATCAACTTTGAAGAGGACACGGACGACTTTGCCTACGCCAATATGGAGCGGCCGCCCCTGCCGCGCAACGATCAACTGGATCGCTCCGTTGACGAACTGGAACTATCGGTGCGCTCCTACAACTGCCTGAAGAACGCCGACATTCGCACCATCCGTGACCTTGTCCAGCGTTCAGAGCGGGAGATGCTGGCGACAAAGAACTTCGGCAAGAAATCCTTGAATGAGATCAAGGACATCCTCAACGGAATGGGACTCGATTTCGGAATGGAGTTTGACGCGCAGGGCAATCCGATTCCGGGCACGGGCGGGCGCGACGGCGACTTGAGCGATTACGAAGACACGGAAGAAGAATAAAAAATAGTGGTCAGCCGTCAGTAGTCAGTTATCAGTTAAAAGCTGATTCCTACTGATTACTGATTGCTGACTAATGATTACTAAGCCATGAGACATTTAAAAGCACATCGCAAACTGGGCCGCACGACGGCGCACCGCATGTCCCTGCTGCGCAATCTTGCGACCTCGCTGATTAACGCGCACGACGAGCGTATCATCACGACTCTGCCGAAGGCTAAAGAGCTGCGCCCGTTTGTCGAGCGCGCGATCACGCTTTCGCGCCGCGCACAGGGTCTGGAAGGCGACAACGCGAGCGTCGAGGCTGTGCATCTGCGCCGCCAGGCCGCCTCTTTCTTCCATTCGGGAAATCGTCAGCAGTCCGCTTCTGCCGGGCGGCGCGGTCAGCCGCGTGCCCCGCGCACGGCGGGCGTGCTGGCTCTCAAAAGACTCTTCGATGAGTTGGGCGAGCGCTTCAAAGATCGTCCGGGCGGTTATACGCGCATTATCAAGCTAGGGCATCGCGACGGCGACAACGCGGAACTGGCGATCATCGAGCTGGTTGATAATCCGCGCGAGCGTGAAGCGGCTGAATCCTCCAGCAAGAAGGCCAAGGCTGTCACTTCCGGCAAGAAGAAGACGACCAAAGCCAGCGAGACGAAAGAGGCCGAGGGTGGGCGTCGCGGAGGCAAGAAGGCCGACAGTACCTTTGAGAAAAAGGAGACCACCGAAGCCCGTGGAAGCGGCAAGGCTCCGACCGACGAGCAGACAGAAGATCAGAAGCCAAAGGGCGGGCGGCGCGCAAAGAAGACGGAACAGACAGCCGCCGAGAAGGACACAGATTAATAAGAGCGAAGTGAAAGTCAATCGAGCTTTGGCGCGCGCGCCCTTTTCGCTTTCAGGCCTGCGCTAGAGAGCCGACCGCGAGCCTCAATTTACCGTCGGCAGATGTTGTACGGGAATAATTGAGGCTCTTCGCTTTGTTCGAGAAGAGGAAAAGAACGGGCGCTGACTGTGCAAGTGAGATGCGCGCCAGTGGAGAAAGAATGAGCGATCAAGAGACGCAGCAACCTTCTAGTGAAGAAAATTCACCGAAGTCGAACAGGGAGGAGCAGCAGCGGCATGAGCGCGGCCCGCGTGACCGTGGACGCCGCCGCCATCCACAGCAGCAGCAGAATCCGCCGCGACGCCCTGCTGAAGCTACGCTCAATCTGGATGAGCTGCGCGAGCTGGTCGAATTGATTGCACAGCACGGTTTCACCGACTTCGAGTTGGAGCGTGAAGGGATACGCGTTCGCCTTCGCCGCGAGCTTGCTCCACAGATCATCACGCAAGCGCCGCCCGTCTCGTCGGCCACAGCAGTCCCCGCACCGCCCGCGACGACGACGATGGCCGGAGCATCGGCCTCAGCCGAACAGCAGAGTAGCTCGACATCTTCTGCACAGGCACTAAGGGACGCGCAGGAGGCCGAAGCTGCCGCCGAAGAAGAGGGCCTGCACATTATCACATCGCCGATTGTCGGCACATTTTATCGCGCGCCGTCGCCAACCACCGAATCCTTTGTCCGTCTAGGCAGCATCGTTGATCCCGACACGGTCGTCTGCATTATCGAAGCGATGAAGCTGATGAACGAGATTCAAGCGGAAACGAGCGGCGAGGTCGCAAAGATTTACGTTGAGAATGGTCAGCCGGTTGAGTACGGCCAACCGCTTTTTGGAATAAAGAAGTAACCAGTAATCAGGAGTAGGTAATCAGCTCAAAAGCTTTTTACTGATTGCTGACTGCTGATTACTGAGAATTTTTTTATGACTGGTACGCGCCAATTTCGTAAAATCCTGATCGCCAATCGCGGCGAGATCGCGTGCCGGATTATCTGGACGTGCAAGGAGATGGGCATTAAGACGGTCGCCGTCCACTCGACAGCAGACCGCGACTCCCTACACGTTCACTTCGCGGATGAATCCTACTGTATTGGCCCACCGCCCTCCGCCGAGAGCTATCTTAATATCCCCGCCATCATCAGCGCCGCCGAGATCGCCAACGTGGATGCGATTCATCCTGGCTACGGCTTTCTCGCCGAATCCGCTTATTTCGCCGAAATATGCGAGGCCTGTAATATCAAGTTTATTGGGCCAAGCCCTTCGGTCATACGCTTGATGGGCGATAAGGTGGAAGCGCGCCGCGCGATGCAGGAGGCTGATGTTCCCATTCTTCCCGGCAGCCCCGATCCGCTTGAGTCAGAGGAAGAAGCCCTTAAGCTCGCGCGCGAGATAGGCTTTCCCGTTATCGTTAAAGCAGCGGCGGGCGGCGGCGGGCGCGGCATGCGCATTGTTCGCACGGAGGATGAACTGGGCACTGCGCTTGAGACAGCCTCTAACGAAGCGGCGGCGGCCTTTAAGAATGGCGATGTTTATATCGAGCGCTATATCGAGCGACCGCGCCACATAGAGATTCAAGTTCTCGCTGACGAGCATGGCAACTGCATACATCTCGGAGAGCGAGAATGCACGATTCAACGTCGCCATCAAAAGCTTCTGGAAGAAGCGCCTTCACCTGTGCTCTCCGCAGACCTGCGCACCCGTATGGGAGAAACGGCCGTCGCTGCCTGCAAGCGCATTGGATATTCGAGCGCGGGCACATTCGAGTTTCTGCTGGATGAAGACGACCGTTTCTACTTCATGGAGATGAATACGCGCATACAGGTCGAGCATCCGGTCACGGAGATGGTCACGCTTATTGATATTGTGCGTAATCAAATCCGCGTGGCACAGGGCGAGAAGTTGGGCTATACGCAATCGGATTTGGACATCGTCGGCCATGCGATTGAATGTCGCATCAACGCCGAGCACCCGGAGACTTTCGTCCCCTCCCCGGGCCTGATCACCGCCTTCAATCTTCCGGGCGGCCCCGGCGTGCGTGTTGACACGGCTGCTTATCCAGGCTATACCGTGCCGCCCTACTATGATTCGATGATCGCCAAGGTGATCGTCCATGCGCGCACGCGCGAGCTGGCGATTGCGCGTATGCGACGCGCCTTACAGGCGATGGTCATCGAGGGCGTCAAGACGACGATCCCTCTGCACCTGAAAATCATGGATGATCCCAATTTTCAGGCGGGCCAGTTCTCCACGAAATTTATGGACGATTTCCTGTCAAATAACGGCGTCAAGGGGAAGGTCAAAATACCAGCCTCGTCGCGTTGACTGGCCTCTCAAGTACCCTTATAATAAACGACTTTTCTATAGCGAGTGAGGCTCGCTCTAATGGGGGTTTAGAACAAATGTCTTACGCAATAATCAGAACGGGCGGCAAACAGTTTCGCGTCGAAGAAGGCCAGAGCGTGCGTGTGCCTTCGATTGATAAGCAGGCCGGTGAATCGGTCGAACTGGATGTGCTGATGCTCAATGGAGGCGAAGGCGATGGGCCGAAGGCCGGCGCACCTCTCGTCGAAGGAGCGCGTGTCGCGGCCACCGTTATAGATCATGGTCGCGATGATAAGATCATTGTCTTTAAGAAGAAGCGTCGTAAACAATACAAGCGCAAGCAGGGCCATCGCCAGAACTATACGACGCTGAAGATAGATTCAATTGGATAAAAACAGATGTTAGATGTCAGATGCTAGACCAATATCTGACATCTAACATCTGGCATCTGCTTTTAGGAGTTTTTGATATGGCACATAAAAAGGGTGTTGGCTCTTCGCGTAACGGTCGCGATTCGAATTCGCAGCGATTAGGGCTGAAAAAGTTTGGTGGCGAGCGCGTGCTCGGCGGAAATATTCTGGCGCGCCAGCGCGGTACGAAGTGGAAGCCCGGCAAGAACGTCGGGCGGGGGAAAGACGATACGCTGTTTGCGCTCATTGACGGCGTCGTCAAGTTCGAAGACAAGGGGCGTTCGGGCAAATTCATCAGCGTCTATCCGCAGGTGGCCGCCGCGATGGATGAAGCGCCTCCGGCAGTTGCCGCATAAGGTTAGGGCAACCTGAAAAGCCCACAACACATGCGACGCCTGCGCCGAGTGCTTTCACTCCTTGAAGCGATGGGCGTCGCTTTCGATTTTTAAGTTGTCAGTAATCAGTACTTAGCAGTCAGCTCCGCAGCTTTTAACTGATTACTGACTACTGATCACTGATTACTTGAATGTTTATTGATCGTACTAAGATTCGCATCCAGGGAGGCCACGGCGGCAACGGCGTGACGGCCTTTCGTCGCGAGAAATTTGTTCCGCGCGGTGGGCCGTCGGGTGGAGATGGCGGGCGCGGCGGCGATCTCTGGCTAGAGGCAGACGAATCTCTCAACACCCTGCTGCATCTGCGCTACAACCCTGAGCACATCGCAGAGCGTGGACGCCACGGCGAGGGCTCGAATTGCTCCGGGCGCGAAGGCGTTGATACTGTGGTGCGAGTTCCCGTCGGTACGCAGGTCTTCGACGCGCCGACCGGAGATTTGCTCTACGATTTTACACGTGACGGCGAGCGGTGGCTGGCGGCCCGGGGCGGGCGCGGCGGCTTCGGCAATACTCACTTCAAGACTTCGACCAATCGCGCGCCGCGCTATCACCAGGAGGGAAGCCCTGGCGAGGAGCGCGAGCTACAACTTGAGTTGAAGCTGCTCGCCGATGTCGGGCTCATAGGTTTTCCGAATGCCGGAAAGTCAACGCTCATCTCGACCATCTCTGCCGCCAAGCCGAAGATCGCCGATTATCCTTTCACGACTTTGGAGCCGCACCTCGGCGTCGTTGATATGGGCGAGTTTCGCACGTTCGTCGTCGCGGACATTCCGGGCCTCATCGAGGGGGCGCATCAGGGGGCTGGCCTCGGCGACCGCTTTCTGCGTCACGTCGAGAGAACGAAGCTCTTGCTTCACCTGGTGGATGTCTCTTCTGTTTCAGGGCGCGATGCGGTCTCAGACTACGAGACGATCAATCGAGAGCTGGCTGCTTATGATGAAAATCTGGCGACGCGCCCGCAGATCGTCGTCGCCACGAAGATAGATGCGCTTGACGAGCCTGAACGCCTTGAAAGATTAAAGAAGCGTGCGGCTGAGGACGGGAGACCTTTTTACGCGATCTCTTCGGCAACGAAGCATGGCGTGCGTGAGCTTGTTAATGCTGTTGCGCGCATCCTTGATGAGATGAGCGCGCGCGCCATTCCAGAGCCGGATGAGATGCGCGCGGCCATCTAGCTCAGATGAAAAGTGCGCGATGAACGAACGGAAACGAATAGCTCTTTACGGCGGGACGTTCGATCCGGTTCACAACGGCCATATCGCGGTCGCGCAGAACGTCCTCCGGTTATTCGCGCTCGATCAAGTGCTTTTTATTCCCGCGCACGTCGCGCCGCATAAGCGAGGGCGTGGGATAACGCCGGGGCTTCAACGTTATGCAATGCTGGCGCTGGCGACGCTCTCGCACGAGCGGCTGCGCATCTCCAGCATCGAGCTGGATGCGCCCGAACGGCCCTATACGATTGAGACGCTCGCTCGCCTGCAAACGGAAGTGGGCCAACAGGCGCGGCTCTTCTTTATGATGGGCGCGGATTCATGGGCCGATATCACAACGTGGCGTGAATGGGAGCGGCTTCTCTTGTCTTGCGACCATATTGTTGTGACGAGGCCCGGTTACGAGTTGAGCACCGAACACGTTACGGACGAGGTGAGAGAGAGACTCAAAGATATTCGCGGCGCTTCGTCGGAGAGAGTCGCGCGCGAATTGGACGAGAGCGCGGGCATGAAAATCTACGTGAGCGACGCGGTGTTGATGGATGTCTCGGCGACAGAGATTCGTCGCGCGGCGCGCGCGGGGCTGGAAGAAAAGGTGCGCGCCCTTGTCCCGCCGCCGGTGGCGGATTACATCGGAAAATACGGGCTTTATACTGAGAGAGAGGCATGAAAGAAAACTCTTCAATCAAGGAGAAGGCGTTGCATCCTGAGCAGTTGAAAAGGGAACGCCCGGCGGGCTCATCGGGCGCGACGAGCGCAGATGAATGTGGCGAAGGGCTTGACGAGCGAATCTGTACGGCTCTACGCTCCGCGAGCGATAAGAAGGCGCTCGACCTCGTCGTGCTGGACTTAAGATCTATCGCCAGCTTTACAGACTATTTTCTGATCACGAGCGGCACAAACCCGCGACAGGTACAGGCCATCGCCGACGAGATCGTCGAACAGTTGAAAAAGCAGGGCACGCGTGCCGCGCGCGTCGAGGGCTACAACACGGCCGAATGGGTGCTGGTTGATTACGGCGACTTCGTTGTGCATGTTTTTGAGGAAAAGTCGCGCCGGTTTTATGACCTCGAAAGATTATGGCGTGATGCGGCGCGCGTCGAGTTGCCGCCGGAATTCGCTCCTGCTGATGATAGCTCTTTGAGAAAAGAATCGTGATTGATATCGTGGCGCGCTCCGGAGCGATGTGCGAGGTTGTGCGCCTCGCTGAGCGCGTCGCCGGCACGGATGCCAACGTGCTTGTGACGGGAGAATCCGGTGCGGGCAAAGATGCGCTGGCGCTTTACATTCATACGCGCTCGCCCCGTGCGGCACGCGGGTTCGTCAAGATAGATTGCGCGGCGCTGCCGAGTGAGTTGCTTGAGGCGGAACTTTTCGGCTACGAGCGCGGCGCATTCACGGGCGCGACCGAGGCCAAGCCCGGACGCCTCGAAGCCGCGCACAGGGGCACGCTCGTCCTGGACGAGATCGCGCATCTCTCCGTGGACGCACAGGCCAAGCTCTTACGCGTTATCGAGCGGCGTGAATTTGAACGTCTCGGAGGACGTCGAACAATCAGGGTTGACGCGAGACTGATCGCGCTCACCAATGTTGACCTGGACGAGGCTGTCAAGCGCCGCAGTTTTCGTGAGGACCTGTTCTACAGGCTCAACGTCGTGCGCATTCATGTGCCGCCGCTTGTTGAGCGACACGAAGATGTCAGCGAACTCGCGCAACTGTTTTTGAAAACCTATGCGGCGAAGCATGGGCGCAACGTGATGGAAATCTCGCAGGCCGCCGCCGTTTTGCTTGATACTTACGAGTTTCCGGGCAACGTGCGCGAACTTGCCAATATTTTGGAGCGTGCCGTTATTGTGGCGAACAGCGCGCGAATCGAGGCGGCAGATTTGCCGGAAGCCGTGCAGTTAACGCTCCAGCGGCAAAAAGCGCGGCGCGAGCGTCGGCCCACGCTGGCAGAACTTGAGGCCGAATATATCAACGAGACGCTCAACGCCACCCGTGGCAATAAGTCCGAGGCCGCGCGCCTGCTCGGCATCAGCCGCAAGAATCTCTACGAGAAGCTTGCGCGGTACAAAAGGGATGAAAGCGGAGGGATGAGGGATGAAGAAAAAGAAAACGATGAAACAGTCTAAATGGCTTTTTTCATCCCACATCCCACATCCCACATCCCTTTAGCGATGCGTCTTCGGCTGATCTGGGTGGGGAAGACCAGGGACGCGCACCTGCGTGCGCTCATGGATGAGTATTTGAAGCGGCTGGGGCGTTTCGTGCGGGTCGAGATTACGGAACTACGCGAGAGCGCGGCACGTACTGAACGCGAAGGCATCGAAGATGAAGGCAGGCGCATCATAAGCGCGCTCCGCTCCGACGCTCTGGCGGTATTGCTTGACGTAGAGGGTCGCCAGTGGAGTTCGCCTGAGCTGGCAGCGCAGTTCGAGCAGTGGCAGGGGGGCGGTACGAAGGAGGTAGCCTTTATTATCGGGGGCCCAAATGGCACGTCCGCGGAAGTGGCAAAGCGTGCGAGTCTGAGATGGTCTCTATCTCGTCTGACCTGGACGCACGAGATGGCGCGTGTGCTCCTGCTCGAACAGGTTTACAGGGCTTACACGATCATCCACGGGTTGCCATATCAGAAATAGAGAGCGGGTTAGAAACGCACGCAGGATGAATGAGAGTTGAGAGCAAGCTTTAAATTTTAACGTTGCAGCCTTCATCCTTTTAAAGTGGCGGTGAGAACATGAGGAGTAGAGGACACAGTAAAGATGGACAAAAGAAAAGTTAAAACCTACAGAGATCGCCTCCTGGGCCGTCGTGAAGGCCTTGTCGGGCAGGTCATGGAGGCGGAGCTTTACAGCCGCGAGCGTGACTCCGAGGCGACGCAAGACCCTGCGGACATGGCCGCTAATGCTTATACCAAAGAGCTATTATTTTCCATGTCGGCCAATGACCGGCGGCTGCTCGATTTGATTGACGATGCGCTGGTGCGCATCGAAGCGGGCGAGTACGGCCATTGCGCGCATTGCGGCGAGATCGTTCAGGACAGGCGACTGGAAGCAGTGCCGTGGGCGCGCCATTGCCTGCGCTGCCAGGATTTACAGGAGCGCGGTCTGTTGAACGAAGAGGAAGAATAGAAAGCAGACATCGGATTAAACTATTGACGGCCTCCCATTTGACGCTATTCAAATCGGGAGGCCGTTCGTATATGTTAACGCCGGAGACGAAAGTCTGAAGGTGTTTTTTTTGGAGAATCTTTTAAATCTGAAGTGAAACCCGTGCCACCCTTTATTGATTCGCTCTACGATGCGGCACTGGCGCTTCTCTATCCGCAATCTTGCGCTGTCTGTGGCGCAAGTGTCGAGGAGCGCGCCGATGGAGTGGCCTGCTCGACGTGCTGGCGCGAGACGAGCATCTTTAGCGGGCAGGACACACTCTGCTGGAAATGCGGAGCGCCGTCACAGGCAATCCTGCCCGTAGAAAAGCAGACGGATGTGCGCTGCCATCGCTGCGATGAGGAGTCTTTCGACGCGGCGCGCGCTTGCGGCGTCTATGAGAAAGCCTTGCGCGCCTGCGTGCTGGCCCTCAAGCGAGAGATGCACGTCCCGTCGCGACTCGCACATCTTCTTTACGAAACGCAACAGCGTCAGCCTCTCAGGAGCGCGACGCGCATCGTGCCCGTGCCGCTTCACCCAGAGCGCCTGCGCGAGCGCGGCTTCAATCAGGCAGCAACATTGGGCCGCGCCCTCGCCCGCCTGTCCGGCGTCCCCCTTGATGAATGGAGTCTCGTCCGTACGCTGCACACCGAGCGTCACCGCTCAGGCATGGACGCTCAAGCCCGACGCGAAAGCGTCTCAAAAGCTTTTCAAGTCGAACGCCCGCGCCTCATCGAAGGCGAACGTATCCTGCTTATTGACGACGTATTAACGACCGGCGCAACCGTCTCCGCCTGCGCCACCGCCCTCAAAGCGGCAGGCGCTCAAGTGGTCTTTGTCCTCACAGTAGCCCGGCCTTAAGAGCAGATGTTAGATACAAGATATTAGATGTCAGTAGAGTTCAACCGGCTCTTGTTGACATCTGGCATCTGACATCTAACACCTGTATTATATTGCTATGAAAACTTTGTACGCTCCCATTGAGCCTTACGATCAGGGGATGTTGGCGGTCTCGCCAGTCCACACCATTTATTATGAGCAGTGCGGCAATCCTGAGGGACAGCCAGTTGTCTTTCTGCACGGTGGGCCGGGCGGTGGGTTGGTTCCTGAATATCGTCGCTTCTTTGACCCGGCGGCCTATCGTATCGTGCTGTTCGACCAGCGCGGGTCTGGACAGAGCACTCCGCATGCGAGCCTTGAGGATAATACGACGTGGCATCTGGTGTCCGACATGGAGAGGCTGCGTGAGCATCTGGGTATTGAGGGCTGGATGGTGTTCGGCGGTTCCTGGGGAAGCACGCTGGCGCTCTCCTATGCTCAGACTCACCCGGACAAGACGCGTGCGCTGTTCCTGCGCGGAATTTTTCTGTGCCGCCCGAAGGAGATAGCGTGGTTTTATCAGGAGGGCGCGAGCGCGATCTTTCCAGACGTGTGGGACGAGTACGTGCGCGTGATTCCGGAATCGGAGCGCGGAGATATGCTCGGCGCTTATCATCGTCGTTTAACGAGCGAGGACGAGGCCGTGCGATTGGAAGCGGCGCGCGCATGGAGCATCTGGGAGGGCAGCACCTCGAAGCTTTTTCCAGACCCGAATATGATTAACCACTTCGGCGAAGCATCGTTTGCGCTCGCCTTTGCGCGTATCGAGTGCCACTTCTTTATGAATAATTCTTTCTTCGAGACGGACAACCATCTGATCGAGCATGTCGGAAAAATTCGGCACATCCCGGCGGTCATCGTGCAGGGACGATATGATGTAGTGTGCCCTATGACAAGCGCCTGGGATCTTCATCGCGCATGGCCTGAAGCCGAGTTTCACGTCATACCGGATGCCGGTCACTCTGTCATGGAGCCGGGCATCGTCAATGCCCTGGTTGATGCGACCGACAGATTTCGTCCGCAGAGTTAAAGGGGAATGATCGTCGTCTTGAGTTAAATGTTACTAGGCGCGAGAGTGAAGACAGGCGCGCGCCGAACACCATCATCGCTTCCATCTACCTTTCAATCCGAGCCTGATCCAATACACGGCTAACCTTCAGGTCTTAAGGTTTCTATGAAACGCTGCCCGTCATGCCAGCGCACGTACGTGGATGAAACCCTCAACTTCTGTCGTGATGACGGGATGGGGCTGGTGTGGGAGCAATCTCCTCAATTCAGTGCGCAATCGAAGCCGTTCAGCGCCGGTCTGGGTCGCGACACAGGCTCGCTGCCGACCAGAGTCTTTAGCTCCGGGCAAGGTGTCTCCGGTCGGATGGGCCTCGCGGCGTCTGCGACGCTGCCGCTTCCGCCACGCAAGCCCACACGCCGCGCCATAGACTCTCTGGCCGTTTTGCCGCTCGTCAATGACAGTGCAGACCCCGATATGGAATACTTCAGCGACGGGGTCACGGAAAATATCATCAACTCGCTGGCGCAACTGCCCAAGCTGCGCGTCGTGCCGCGCAGCACTGTCTTTCGCTACAAGGGCTCTGGCATTGATCCGCAGGAGATAGGCCAAATGCTCGGCGTGCGCGCCGTGCTCGCGGGCAGAGTCCGGCAGGTGGCAGGTCGCCTGATCTTCGGGATCGAATTGATTGATGTGGCGAATCATTCACAGCTCTGGGGAGAGACCTACAATCGTGAACTCTCTGACATCTTCGAGGTGCAGGAAGAGATCGCCAGAGAGATTTCCGAGAAGCTGCGCGTAAAATTGAATCGCGCGGAGCAGAAGCGATTAATAAAACGCTACACTGAAAACACTGAGGCTTATCATCTTTATCTCAAGGGGCGTTATTACGCGAACAAGCGAACCGGAGAATGGCTCAAGAAGGGAATAGACTATTTTCAGCGGGCGATTGATCTCGATCCTAACTACGCGCTTGCCTATACCGGTCTGGCCGACGCATACGCGTTTCTCGGATCATCCACGGGCGGACTGCCGCCGCACGATGCCTTCCCGAAGGGAAAGGCCGCCGCGTTGCAGGCTTTGAAGATTGATAAGGCTCTCTGCGAAGCTCATACCTCGCTCGGATTTTCAAAGCTTCTTTACGATTGGGATATGGCCGGAGCGAGGCGCGCATTTAAACGCGCCATTCAGCTCAATCCCGCCTATGCTCCTGCTCATGACGGCTACAGCTTTTATCTTCGAGCGGCGGGTCGTTACGACGAGGCGATACGTGAATCCAAGCTCGTGCTGAAACTCGATCCGCTCTCGCTCTTTGCGCACGTCAGTTTGGGTTGGGCCTACTACTTCGCGCACCGTTACAGTAAAGCCATCGAGCAGGGGCGCAAAGCTCTGGAGATGGATCCGCAGTTCGCATTCGCCTATCGCAATATCGGCCTTTCCCTTGTGCAGCAGGGTGCGGTTGAAGAGGCCATCAGTGCGCTCGATTGTGCGGCGGGTCTCTCCAAGGGCGACCCGACGTACAAGTCGCATCTCGGATACGCTTATGCGATGGCCGGGCGTTTGGCCTCCGCCGAGAAGATAATTAAGGAGCTGGAAAAAATAGCGCGCCGGAAGAAGTACGTCTCGTCCTACTACTTCGCGATGATCTACCTGGGCCTGGATATGCAGGATCAGATGTTCACCTGGTTGGAGCGCGCCCTTGAAGAACGCTCCGGCTTTATGGCGTTCCTGCATGTCGAGCCGATGTTCGATCATCTCCGCACAGACCCGCGATTCGTTGGCCTGGTGCATCGCGTGGGGCACGGTAAATAGTTTAATATCAACCGATTGAGCTGCGCTCGAGACGTGGCAGAGTATCAGAGGTGCAGCGTGCCCGCGAGTTATTGTTTTGACACTCATCAGGGCGCTTCGCTATTATCAGTAGTCAGTATGAATGGACGTGTCTTAGTCCTGAATGCATCCTTCGAGCCGATCAATGTGTGTACTGAGCGGCGCGCCGTCGTGATGATCTTCAAGGGGGTGGCGCGAATTGAAGAACACAACGGCCACATTCTTCATTCGGCGAAGCTCTCGATCCATGCGCCTTCCGTCATTCGCCTGACCGAGTACATACATATTCCATTCGAGCGGCGCTCGCTCTCGCGCAAGAATATTTTGCTGCGCGATCACTCGACATGCCAGTATTGCGGCAGGCAGTATGCGCCGTCGGAGCTGACCCTCGATCACGTTCACCCGCGCTCGCGCGGCGGCGATTCGACGTGGGATAATCTGGTCGCGTGCTGCAAACGTTGCAATCATCGCAAAGGCAACCGGACGCCCGAAGAGGCCGGAATGCATCTACTGCGCCGCCCGCGTGGGTTTTCGCTGCACGTCAATCGCCAGATCATGCGTTACCTCGGACGCGCGGACGAGACCTGGCGCAAATATCTTTTCTACGAGTCGAATACTGAAGAGTGAGCAGACCCTTGTTCTCTTATTCCATTTCATGCCGAACGCGTTCGGCAGAAGGATTACGATAATGAATAAACTATTATTGATTGGTATGCCGGGCGGCTGGGAATGGATCATCATTCTCGTCGTAATACTGTTGCTGTTTGGCGGCAGCCGTCTCCCGCAGCTCGCCAAATCCCTGGGCCAGAGTAAACGAGCTTTTAAGGAGGGCCTGGACGATGCCGAAGAAGAAGCCAGACTGGACGAAGTGCGTAAACGCGAGCGGCTGCGCGCCGCCGACGTGAGCGAAGAAGAGAGAGTGGCTGCCGACAGGTACGTTAAAGAAAGCAAGCCGTAGAAACGAAAAAGCAGGGGTGAAGATGTTGAGGGCGACGCTTCCATTTCTTCACTCCCGCTTTTTGACTTGTTACTTTTTCTTATCTCATCTTGCGTCCAACCACGACCGTCGCTTTGACCGAGAGCGTGAAATTCATATCCTGCCGCTCTTCATCTATAATATGTGCTATCTCCTGAATAACACGCGTGCGCGTCTCGGCATCAGGCAACGATTCAAGCCATGATTTGAGCAGGAAATCCGAGATCAGTGGCGCGTTCAAAAACTCCTCGCCCGATTCATAATCGAACTCCTCGATGCTCGTCCAGGACGTGACCTTTTCAAGCCCCTCGCGCACTCCCATCTCTTCGACCGCCACGACCGTTGGCCGTTCTCTGATCAAAGCCTCCACTTCCGAGCCGTACTGCTCAAGCCCTGCGCTTCTAAGCGCCTCCCAGTAGATAGAATAAAACTCCGAGAAGCTCGACGAGGTCGCCAAGCTCAGGGCAACAAAGCCGCCCGGCGCTGTCACTCTCACTATCTCCGAGATAATTTCCGGCAGGCGCATTGATGCAACCAGCGATGCATCGCCCAGCACCAGATCGAATTGGTCATCTTCAAACCCTAAGTCCTCTAACTGCGTGCGACGAAACTCCGGGTCGGCCTTGATCGCCATCGCCTTGACGCGGGCCAACTCCAGGCATTCTTCGCTCTCGTCAATACAGACGAACGTCACATCATCGCCCGCGCGTTCCTGCACGGCCAGCGCGTGCCCGCCCGTTCCCGCGCCGACATAAAGGGCACGTCCCTTCTTCGGCAACTCGACGTGCTCGTCCATCAGCGCGGCGAACCTCTCGCCCCAGTCTGTCGCCACATACAACTCTTGAAGAAAAGCCAGCTCTTTATCGGATTTGTTCGCGCTCACTCTTGGTTCTCCACAATATTCAGTATTTGAATCCGCAGCTTCCGAAGCGTAAGAATAAAAAAGGCAGCGATTCTTTTACCGTTCAAGCTAATCTAGCAATGATCGTCCGGCTCTCTATCGCCCGTTTCCAGTTGCTCTTCGTCATAATATACATGGCCGCGCAAGGCTTCGGGCAGGCACGACATCTCTTTTTTAGCGCGCGGGTCGCTGTGAACATAGCGATAGCCGCTGCCATAGCCGATGCGCTTCATCAGCGGCGTGATGGCGTTGCGCAGGTGCAGCGGAACGGACTCGCGCGCTGTCTCCATGGCATCACTGGCGGCCGCGTGATATGCGCGCTTGACGGCGTTTGATTTCGGCGCGTGGGCCAGATAAACGGTCGCCTGTGAGAGCGGGTAGAGCGCTTCGGGCAGGCCGATAAGGCGAGTGATGTCTGCCGCTGCCGCCGCCTGCACCATCGCCTGCGGGTCTGCCATACCGATGTCTTCGGAAGCGAGGATGCACAGGCGGCGGGCGATAAAGACCGGATCAGCGCCGCCTTCTATGAGACGCGCCAGCCAGTAAAGAGCGCCGTTGACATCCGAGTTGCGCAGGGATTTAATAAGCGCAGAGGCCAGATTGTAATGCTCTTCGCCGCCCTTATCGTAAGCGTAATGCGCGCGCCCCAGCGCCTCGACGATTGTATCTGCGGAAACGTGACGAACCTCTTTTTTGTCGGGCGCGGTTGATTCTACCGCCGCTTCCAGCGCCGAGAGCGCCACACGCGCATCGCCGTTGGCGGAACGCGCCAGACGCCCGACCATCTCGTCCGATACTACCGGATGAAGCTGGGCCAACCCGCGTTCCTCATCTGCGAGCGAGCGCCGCAAAATTGTTTCAACGTCTTCGCTCGTCAATGGATTGAGGACGAGGACGCGAGAGCGCGAGAGCAGCGCGCCCGTCACTTCAAAGGAAGGGTTCTCGGTCGTCGCTCCGATGAGGGTGACGGTTCCATCTTCGACCGCCGGTAGCAGCGCGTCCTGCTGCGCCTTGTTGAAGCGGTGAATCTCGTCTATGAAGAGAACTGTACGCTCGCCGTGGCGTCTCGCTTCGCGCGCTTCGCTGATGGCCGCGCGCGCGTCCTTGACGCCTGAGAAGACCGCCGAGAGAGGCGTAAAGAGCGCGCCGCTCTTTTCAGCGAGCAGGCGAGCGAGCGTCGTCTTGCCTGTTCCGGGCGCTCCCCAAAGAATGAGCGAGGGCAGAGAGCCCGCGCCTTCTATGAGCCGCCTGAGCACGCGCCCTTCACCGACCAGATGCGCCTGACCGACGAATTCGTCCAGGGAGCGCGGGCGCATACGTTCGGCCAGCGGAGCTGCTGCCGTTTCCCCGTTGGTCTCCGGCTCCGCTTCATTGAAAAGAGTTCTGGTCGTGCGGCGTGACATAAGCGAAAGATTTATCCGAATCCTCGTAGGCCTCCCACGGGGAAGCTCAAGGTGGTCTTAAATCAAGACGTTTAACTTTATATTGATCAGCAAGTATCAGGGCGAGCTTAACATAATCGGGCGCTTTCGTGGGACTCTCCAGGGTGGACGAAAAAGGTTGAAATCTTAGGCGGAACGCGTGTCATAAGTTCTGCGTATATGTGAGGAGAAGCGCGCCGCCCGAGTAAGGAAAGAACGAGCGGGCGCGCGGCGTGAAAGTTTTGAAATACATTGAGGTGGGAAATGAAAGAAGCGAAAGATGTCATGAGGATCGCCGGGATAATTCTTCTCGGCCTGTTTGTTCTGGTCGTGGGTATTCCGCTCGTTCTGGCCGCTGCCGGCATTACGTTGCACCTGGTCGGATTCGTCTTCGGATTGGCCGTGGGGGTCATCAAACTGGCGGTTTTAATCGCTGTCGTATATCTGGTTCTGGTTGGAGTCCGCGCTCTTTTAAGGTGATGGGTCTGGGAAAATTAAGATGTCCTGTCATAAACAATAAAGGTCAGGGCGGCCGTAGGTTCAATCCTCACGCCCTGACCTCTTGATGGCGAACGGGCCCGATCCGTTTCGTCTCTCTCGTCCCCCTCGATTACTATCAAGACATTTGAATTCTAAGGAGAAGATGATAATGGATTTCTCTCTGAAATCTTTCGGCAGCTCGCGTCGTCCGTTTGACCCGCGCAATTTTAAGTTGAAGAAAAGATTGTTCGGCAGTTTATTTGCCGTCGTCATGGCGCTGTGCCTGACCACTAATTTATTCGCGGCCACGCTGCCCGGCGCAGACCTTGAAGCAAGACGCAAACAGTTAAGCGACCTGCTCGCAGAGCAGTGGGAATATGTGATGAGGACGAGTCCGGAGTTCGCTTCCATTCTCGGCGATAAGCGTTACAACGATCAGGTCTCGGACTTTTCACAGAAGGCGATTGATGATGACCTGGCGAAGACCAAAGAGTTTCTGACTCGCTTCGAGGCCGTGGATACTACAGGGTTTGCCGAGCAGGAAGCGTTGAATAAGACCCTTATGGTGCGACAGCTCAAAGAGTCGCTCGACAACGCGCGCTTTAAGGGCTGGGAGATGCCCGTCAGCCAGATTTCAGGAATTCATATACAAGCCCCGCAGCTCGGCCTCTATCTTCCTTTCGCAACCGTCAAAGATTACGAAGATTACATTACCCGGATGAAGAAACTCCCGACGTTGTTGGAGCAGACTATCGTTCAGATGAGAAAGGGAATGTCCGGCAGCCTGATGCCGCCGAAGTTCCTGCTTGAAAAGGTGGTGACGCAGGCCGAGGGTATCGGCAATAATGCGCCGGATAAGTCTCCCTTCGCGCAGCCGCTCGCCAAATTCCCGAAAGAGATTTCCGAGGCGGATCAAAAGCGGCTGAGAGAGAGCTTGATTGCCGTCATACGCGATCAGGCCAATCCCGCCTATTTAAAGTTTGCGAAGTTCGTCAGGGAAGAGTATGCGCCCAAGGGTCGAATGGAGCCGGGCATCTGGTCTCTGCCGGACGGCGCGGCGCGTTACGCGGCGGCGGTCAAAAGCTCTACGACGACCAATCTCACGCCCGAAGAGATTCATCAGATCGGTTTACGCGAAGTCGCACGTATCGAAAAAGAGATGATGGAGATCGCAGCCCGTCTCGGCTTTAAGGATTTGAAGACGTTCAATGCCGCGATTGAGAAAGACCCCAAGCTTCATCCGCAATCGCGCGAGCAGATTTTAGATATTTATCGCCTGCACATCGAAAACATGCGGCGCGAGATGCCCAAGCTGTTCGGGCGCATGCCCAAAGCCGGTTTTGAAGTCAGGCAGACAGAGGCATTCAGGGAGGCCGAGGCTTCGGGCGCTGAATACAATCAGGGCACGCCGGACGGCTCACGTCCCGGCTACATCACGGTCAACACCAGCAATCCGACATCGCGTAAAACGATCTCGATGGAGTCCACCGCATATCACGAAGGCATCCCCGGCCATCACCTGCAAATTTCGATTCAGCAGGAGCTGCCAACGCTCCCGCCCTTCCGCCAGCAGGGAGGCAACACTGCCTATGTCGAGGGCTGGGCGCTCTATTCCGAGCGGCTCGGCAAAGAGGTAGGCTTCTACAAAGACCCGTACAGCGATTACGGGCGCTTGCAGGACGAGATGCTGCGCGCCATACGCCTCGTCGTTGACACGGGCTTTCATTACAAGCGCTGGAAGCGAGATCAGGTCGTGCAGTTTTTTCACGACCATTCGGCAGTTGACGAGATAGAGGTTCAGAGCGAGACCAATCGTTACATCTCCTGGCCGGCGCAGGCCCTGGGCTACAAGATCGGTCAACTGAAAATCCTTGAGCTGCGCGAGCGCTCGAAAAAAGAGCTTGGCGACAAATTCGATATTCGACAGTTTCACGACGAAATCTTAGGCGCGGGCTCGCTCCCGCTGGACGTGCTCGAAGCGCGGATCAACAACTGGATCGCCGCCAAAAAGGCTGGCAAGACCGAGTAGGTAGTCCCTGGAAAAACTAAAAGGCAGAAGTGAAGTCCCGCAGATAATTCTTCACTTCTGCCTTTTTATTTAACCGGTCGAGCTGGCTAAAGAAAACAACTATTGTCGCGCTGCTTCCCGCAGAAATAGCGCGCGAGGACTCATTTCCTACCGCTCTTCTTTGCCGCCCCTTTCTTTGCGCCGCCTTTCTTTGCCGCGCTCTTCTTTGCAGAGCCTTTCTTTGTGGTTGAGCGAGCGGCGGGCTTGACCGCACTGGATGCCGCCTTGCTTGCGCGGTTGGCCACTTTATTACCGGCTTTGGCCGCCTTGCTCGCAACTTTGGTGGCGGCTTTAGTATTTTTCTTGACCATCTTCCTGCTTTCACTTGCGCCCTTTTGAACGGCTTTTCGCGCGGATGAGCGCGGCGAGGTGCCACGTGAGCGTTTACTACTACCGCCGCCGAATCCTACCGCCTGCGAAATGGGATTAACGATAGCGCCAGCCATGCCGGACATTGTGTCCACCGCGCTCCTCGTTACCTCGGAAGCCTGGCTGATTGTCTCACCAACGACCTGTGAAGTCTGGTCAATCACCTCGCGCGCGACACCTGTTGGGGAATCTCCCTGATTGCGTCTCTGTTTTCTCGCCATGATGTCTCCTCTTGTTGGATTTAAAATTTATTGCCTGCCCGGCGGAGATTATTGCTGATCGTAAGAGATAAGACAATAAAGATTTTATGGGGAAACACTTGGATTATAGACATGCGCTAACTCAAAAGCTCTTCCCTGTGCTAATGAAAGTCGCTTTGCGTTAGAGAGGCTTGAATCATCCTGCCTTCCTGAAAGCAAAATATGTCCCTTCCTACAAAACAATTTTTCAACTCTATTATCAATAAATTCCCGGACCGCTCCCCGATTTCGACACACTCCAACTGATCGTTTATTCTTGAAAACTCTGCCTTCTCTCTTAATAGACGAATTGAAAATCGTTTCGATTCACGCACCACGCCGACCGCACCCACGGTTGATGGAAGGCTGTGAGATGAAACCACAACGACGCGGCTTATCTTTTTAGAGCGTTGAAAAGTTCTGAGCGCCTGGTCAAGGCCATTCCGATAAACGGGCACTCCGCGAAGGTCGTCAGGGGCATTGAGGATCAATAGATCAGTATGCCTGGATAAACTAACCAGATCATCAAGAATGGATTTTGAGAGGCTCGCGGCTTCGCGCCACCTCGTATTGCTTTTGTGCAGGCTGGCCGAATAGAAGATCAATAAACAAAAGATGGTCACCATCCACAGTTTGCGATGAGAAATAAAGACGGCAGAGACATAGGCAATGGCGATTGAGGTAAAGATGGATGGCAGGTAAACAAATCTTTCGCCTGAGGTGTCAAAAACACTGATGCCCATTGTGATGACAGGCAGTAAAGAACAGAGAAAACATATTAACAATACCAATAGAAATACGTTCTGCGGCTTTCGCACAGTGTGCGACTGCCGTTTGTGCCTGAGCAAAAGAAGGCTCGTGATGGCTCCTGTAAAGATAATAGCAAAGGCGATGAACGCACGCGATTGGAAGGGCTTGAAGAGCATGAAGGATAATTGCCCAGGCAGAGGAGGCAGTATTGCCCTGACGGAATATTTTGGCAGGCGCTCCCAGATTAATGAAAGCTTGAAATTCAGGTGAGCGCTTGCGCCATAGACACCGATAAATGTAGAGATGGCAGCATAGCGTATTAAAAAGTAGACCAAAAGAATAAGAACGAGCCATCCGCATGTTTTTATTGCTTGTCTGAAATCAACCTTCCGGCGTTGGCCGGTCGCCGGGGATAGTTCCATGGCAATAATGATAAAGGGAAGGCAGAGCGCAGACTCTTTAGAGAGTAGCGCCAGCATAAAAAGAGTGAGCGTGGCTGCAAGGTATGGTGAATATCTCTCCTGCCTGTATGAATCGTAAAAAATGAGGGCTGTCAAAAAGAAGAGCGTGGCTATCAAGTCGGCGCGCCCTGAAATCCATGAAACGGCTTCCGTATGTGAAGGGAGGAGAAGAAAGATGAGCCCTGCCGCAATGGAGGTTCTAAATATGTCGGCGGTATCATGACCGTTTTTTCGGATCAGTCGTGCGGAGAGAATAAAGACAAGATAAGAATTTACAGTATGCAGCGCAATGTTAGTCAGGTGATAACCGAAGGGGTTAGTTCCCCACAGCTTACTGTCTATGACATAACTCCAGATAAAGAGCGGACGGAAGAAGCCGCCCTGCTCCGTCCCCCAGGTGACTGAAAAGTCGCCTTCCAAAACCTTACCTATTTGCGCAAAGTCGTCCGAGAGGAAAAACGAATTGAGAATAGCCGAGTAGGCGATTAATGCCAGAAGGAAAAAGATGCCAAGCAGATGTAGACTATAATCATTTCGACTCTTCATATAAAACGCTGCTATTTCGCCTAACGCTGGGAATGATCAGGCAAAGCTTCTGCATCGTGCGATATGTTGATGCCGATAAGCAAGCATATTCCTGTCGGGTGGAAGGAGTTGTTCGGCAAGATATTCAGTCACACCTTGCCGCCCCATCCGTCGCTGTGATACTTTCCCGCGCCGAAGCCACAGGTGCAAGAGAAGGCGAGTAAGAGGAGAGGGGAACTGGTGAACGATGAAGAGCTACATCGTGCCGCATGGGGCGAGCCTCGTTCGGTAAACCCCGTGTACCGTATTGTCTTAATCATTATTACTGTCGCCATTGCATTATTCTCTCTTGGCATGACGGTAGAGATGAGCAAAACAATGCCCAATAGCGCGACCGTCTATCTTGATGGTGAGGCCAAAACATATTTCGCTCCACCATGCGTCGGGCGAGACACGGCGCTACGCGGTGTGACAGCAAGCGAAGCGCATTTCATGGGCTACGAACCCAACCCTGATTGCGAAAATAAAGGCTGGTTTACACAGAAGGGTCGCAGTTTATCTGGCGATCTGCTACAGCGTTTAGGGGTGCTTGCGCCTCTTCCCAGTAGATGGAACGCTGATGGATCATGGAATTATTGAAGGAGGACGAGAAGGAAGTGATTGAAGAGGAAGAGTTCAAATCTATCTTATCCATTGCCCGGCGCATTGTTGATGTTTATGGCCGCCATGAGACCGCAGATTCGTCACGTATTATTTATACCGAGGATGATCTGAATATCGGCAAAGAGAACGGCGTTATAGACATCATTTTCCGTGGATCACTGGTCTTCCGCCATGACCCGAAAGGTGAGATAACAGATTTCTACCAGGAACATGGAGTCTGGATAGACGAGATCGAACGTGTATCCAGGAAAATCCCTCAATCCTCTCCCGGTATAGACAACCAAAAAGGCAGTAAGAAGTGAACCTCATGGATTGTGAGAAGGCGAGCAGGTCAGGGAATGCGCTTCAGACATTGAAGCTAGAGGGCATCTTTATCATCGCTTTTACTAAATATTGAAGTGATGGAATTCGCCGGTAATGGCCATGCTCTCTGACACTGGAGGTTCATCCATCAAAAGAATTTTATTGATCACCGTCGTCGCCGCGCCGATACTGGCCGGAAAATCCACATTAATTAAATCAACTCCCGCCAACCTCTCTGGAAATCGGCGGGAGTAGGGAGAATCCATGCAGGGTGGTTACTGTTCGGGGATGATAGGAGGAGTGAACGCACCGTCGGAAGTTATATTGTAGGCGATGCGGTTTTGGCCGAAGGATTTGATCTGTCCGCCTGCATTACTCTGTAACCCTATATTGTTGTGGATGATCATACATTCGGAAAGCGTCGCGGTTCCGAATGTCACAGCGCCGCCCGTCAGCACTCCCACCTGTCGGTTCTCCGAAATTCTCGTATGGTCGAGTTGCATGACAGATGGCCGCGTGACATTGACGACTGCCACACCATTGGTCGTGTTGTTAGAGATCGTGCTATCGAACACACCCCCGCGCACGTTGTCTTCAAAGCGGATGCCTTCTCCATTGAGAACCAGAGATGTCTTCTCGACTGTCACGTGAACGAGGTTAGCGCCAGCGCTGTCAACCATGATGCCAGGGCCATTATTGTTTCTGATGGTAGAGTTTTTGACGACTAAATCTCCACCATTGGCGTTGTAGAGAATGCCCTCCTGCGAGAAGCCGTCAATGACTATGTCTTCAATGAAGACTTTCAGATCAGTTGGGTTGGGGCTGAGAATCCGTATGCCTCGGTTGCCAGTCTTGGAGTTAATGCCAGCTCCGCTGATTGATAAGCCGCGCAGGCGCACGGTGTGAACGATGTCCGTACCTATGGGATCAATGCTGATGATAATTGCAGTGCTGTTGAGATTGGCGAGAACACCAGCAAACGTTCCAGTGCCGTCGATGGTAATAGATTTACTGATCGATAATGTCCCATAATGGCCCGGGTCGAGGACATCAATCTCACCATTCTGATTAGTCTTGGCGAACGCCCCCGAAAAGGTCAGACAGGGAGCGGTGCGGGTGCATGGGTTGGTATCGTCGCCGACGCCTGAAACCCAGGATTGTTGGTTTTGTGCAAAGGATAGCGAGCTACCGAAGGCAACACACACTAAGAGGGTAACGAGGCGAACTATTGATCTGGTCATTTGCGAAGTCTCCTTGAGTTATCGGGTTGGTTGATTGACGGGATATTACATCTCAGAGTGGCAAAGTGGAGCAAAAAAACAGGCCGTAGTAAAGTGACTGGTATTCACCAGCAGCATGGGCCCATTATTGGAAAAGCGTATGGACAATATAGCCGACAAAAAGGAATGTCAATGTTTTCAGATAACCTAAACAAAAAAGGCGAAGCCGCCAACGTCATCACCCCGCCAGCGGCCTCTGAAAGCGGAGACCTTCAGCCTCAATGCTTTAGTTGCCGTGTATTCTATTAAGAATAGAGTACTTGTCAAAAGAAAAGTATTTATTCAGATAGAAATATTTGTTTTGTGAAAAGGACATTTTATGGTTTAATGGGATCATGATGAGTACTAACGATTACATCACCACGAATGATGCCGCCGCAGAGCTTGGCGTCACACGGCAGCGGGTCCTTCAGTTGATAAAGGATGGCCGTGTAAAGGCTGAGAAGTTCGCTAACGTTTATATGATTCGGCGCGAGGCTATCTCCAATATTGAAGAGAAGCCGATGGGGAGACCGCCAAAGGCAAAGGCCAGCGGCACAGATGGCAAGGTCACAGTGAAGGCGAGTAAGAAGAGAGGTAAGAAGTGATTATGAAGAGAATTGTTATTCGCATTGTCTCGTTGTTTGCAACATTCATCTTCGTCGCGGCAATTTCCGCGACCTTAACGATTCTGGCTGCACCGCAGAGCGCATACCAGAAGTGTCGCTCTCATTGCTCTCATGAGTTTCAAATATGCCTTAGGCGGTTGGGAGACAATCCGAGGCCGAAAGACAGGGAAAGGTGTAACTACGATAACCGCAAATGCTTGAGCAAGTGTAAGCCGCAAGCATCCCTCGGTGAGTAAGTAGAGAGGCAAGAAGTGACAGACCACGAAGAACAGATCACCTGTCTGGAAAAGGAACTCAGGCGACGTGGCCGCGCACCCTGGCGTCGAGGTTGTCGTTAACACTGACGAGCAGGGCCGTGGCGTCAATCTCCCCTGTGTTGCTGACGTGAGCCCGGCAGACCTCATAGAAAGCGCTCTCAATCTCATTCAACAAGTGACTAAAGCTGCACTGAATAATCCAACCGCCACTCGCGTCGGTGATCTCGGGTTTGGCGACGACATACCATGGTAAACAAATTGGCTGAAAATACTATCTACGATATAGGAGACAACGTTCGTCTCCTCTTCGGTGCTTATGCTGGTAAAACAGGTACCGTAATGAGGGTATATCCATATAACAAGGATCAGGGCCTATCGGACGCACTGGTGATGGTCAGGTTCGTAAAGGGGGGTAACAATGCCTGCTATATGAGCAATCTAGAGAAGGTAGAAGATGCTCCTCCGAATAATAATTCAGCGCCGTTATCCGGGGAAGGCAGTAAGAGTGAGGAAATAAATGAGTGCAGTTGATATATATCAAGATCAAAATAGGATGCGCGCTGATTGTGGAGCGCCGTTCGTTTGGAGCGCGAGCGAGCAAGAGAGCTTCCACGGCCTCGGCTTATCTAATCCGCATAAGCGGTGCAAGGATTGTGGGCAAGTGAAGAGGGATCGCCGGGGCGACCACAGGTGAGTGATACCAAGCCATAATCCGTTTTGGGCACAATTTTCATGGGGGAAAAGATGATGAACTTGCTCCGCTCCTTTACCGCGCGTCTGCGCCAGTATGCGAATGACCGCCGTCAAACTCTGAGGCGTGACGCGCGCTTTGAGGCACGTCTCCATCTCCTCGTTTCCCTACTCGGCACAGATAAAGGTTCAATGGAGAGCCTGTCGGATGTGATGGCGATTGAAGGCTATACGCGTGACGTCAGCGAGACGGGCTTGACTCTGTTGCTGCCTTCGGTGCGAATCAAAGGCAAGTATCTCACCGATGGAGAGAGCTATTTAGGCGTCAGGCTCGAACTCCCAAGCGGACAGGTGACGATGCTAACTGTTTCAGTCCGCTTTGAACAACTTCCCAAAAAGGAAGTCGAGTGCGCTTATCTTCTCGGTGTGCGCATCGTCAGAATGGAGAATAGTGAGCGTGCTCGTTACACCAAATACCTGAGTACTCTCAAAAGCAAGGAAGAGAGGCGTGCCCATTCGCAAAGAGAAATCGGCACCGCTATACCTATCGGCCAAAACAGTTCAGCCCAGCTACGCACATGGGAAGACCTTACCCCGGAATCTATAATTAAGGCTTTCGAGAAGTTTTTAGGTGATCAGACACACCCGCATAAGTTGTAGTGCAATTGAAATAACTTGCAGGGTAAGCATGAAGGAATAGCGACGATCTCGATGCTTACGTTAAGAAACTATAAGCAGGTAACACTGGCTTGCGTGCAGAAGTGCAAAAGTTACATGACTTCTGCATCAAGCGGGGATTCTGACGCAAGAGTCTGAACCGCTTAGCGCAGTCTGTTAGGCCGCGAAATGAGCGTAATTTATAACGGCTATTAGTACGTCTAATTGTAGTTAGGCGCTCAATATACCGTAGGAAGGATGGTCAGATGAATAGAGTTCAAGTGATAAACACCACGGCTCTCGCTCTCTGTATGATATTTTTGCTACTGTTCACATCCACTTCTGCGGATAGCAGTCTGCTGGCTCAATGTAGGGGAAATCTCAAGAAAGACCCCTGTGGGAGGTGCGTATCATTATCTCCGAACGCGACTTTCAAAACATGCGTTAACGGTTACCACTGGAAACTGGTGAATAACAAGTGTCAGTGCGTGCCTAATACTGTTCCCGTTAAATGTAAATCCGGCTATAAGAAAGCGACGGATGCATGCGGAAGGACTAAGTGCATACCAGAGAACTCAGCATTTGTTACTTGCGCGTCAGGCTATCAGGGGAAGATAGTGAATAACCAATGTAAGTGTGTTAAAGCTCAGTGAAATTCAGCACCGAGTTAATAGCAGCCACGCGCCTAACAACTCATTCAACCGGAGCGCGAATAGCATTGCTTTTATCGAGAACTTGAATCTATTGGCGTTGTCTGCGCGCCCGGTTAATTCGGGCGTTATGCTCTTCTAGCAATGTATGAAATACCTGACTCCCGTATTTGCAAACATGAGTTGGAGAGAGTTTCTAAACAACTGAGTAAGAGAGATTGTATAAATTATGGAATGGCTGGCTGACCCGCAAATTTGGATTGCGTTTTTAACTTTAACGCTTTTAGAACTCGTTCTCGGCATTGACAACATCGTTTTTATCTCGATTTTGGCAGGCAAATTGCCCCCCGAACAACAATCAAAAGCGCGGTATATCGGATTGGCATTGGCACTTGGGATGCGCGTGATTTTGCTTTTTTCTTTGACGTGGGTAATTGGTTTGACCGCGCCTTTATTTACCGTTTTCAGACAGGACATATCGGGGCGCGATTTGGTTTTGCTCATCGGCGGTTTGTTTTTGCTGGCGAAAAGCACGCACGAAATTCACGGCTCACTCGAAGGCGAAGAAGGTCATAAGTCCGCGAAAATTTATCCGTCCTTTGTCGGTGTTCTTATCCAAATCACACTTCTCGACATGGTTTTCTCGCTCGATTCGGTGATTACGGCGGTCGGAATGGTTGATAATCTCTGGATTATGATTGCGGCGGTGGTCGTTTCCATTGTTTTTATGATGGCTTTTGCGGGTAGCATCGGCGCGTTTGTCCAAAAACATCCGACTATCAAGATGCTTGCCTTGTCGTTCTTGATTCTAATCGGGGTCACGCTGGTTGCTGAAGGTTTAGGCCATCACATTCCGAAGGGTTACATCTATTTTGCGATGGCGTTTTCAGTTCTCGTCGAAATTTTGAATCTGCGCCTTCGTAAAGTGAAAACCAAGCCGGTACATCTGCATAACGCTTACGACGACAAGGATGAAGCCAAAGTATTCCAGACGGAATGATTTGTTTGCCGTTAAATTTAAGCTAGAAAAGAATGAAGCGAGCTTTAGATGGCTTTGTCTGGCAAACGCCCTAAGCGTTGAAATTGCTTTTGCTGGTTTTTGGTTTTTTCTAATCAAGAACTCTTGAAAACAACGGCGAGCATAACAAGTCATTGGACGCGAGGCGGAAACAGCGACTTTGTTATCGCGTCGTCCGTCGAACCTTAGCTTGCGTGGTTGCCTGTTTCCGCCCGCGTCAATTCCGCCGTTAGGTTTACGATGTCAGAATTAAGTGAGCTTTATCAACAGGTTATCCTCGACCACAACAAGAAGCCGCGCAATTTTCATAAGCTGGAGACGGCTAACCGGAGCGCCGAAGGCTACAATCCTCTGTGCGGCGATCAGTTGACCGTATACATGCAGCTTGATGATGAAGTCGTCAAAGACATTATCTTTTAAGGTTCAGGGTGCGCCATCTTGAAAGCGGCAGCGAGCATGATGACGCAGGGCGTCAAGGGCAAGAGTAAGCAGGAGGCCGCAGTCCTCTTCGATGAATTTCATCGCATGGTGACGGGCGAGATGGACTTTGAGGCGACGCCTAATCATCTGGGGCGCCTGACGAACTTCTCCGGCGTGCGTGGTTTTCCGGCGCGCGTCAAATGTGCCAGCCTCTCTTGGCACACGATGCGCGCGGCGCTTCACGGGCAAGAAGCAGCTTCGACCGAAGGTGCGCTTGATCCCGCCTCGTCCTGAAGCTTTTGAGACGCGCTCTCGGCTCGGTCAACATCGCTATTCACCTTAATTCATATTCGCCCTGCCGATTTGTGCCCTGAAGCCTTGCTGCTCTAAATAATCCAAGCCTGCTTAACCAAATTGCACGTCCACGCCGCTTTAATATCTCAAGAAAAAGCTTGACTCTCGCATGTAAAAGAGATATTCCAAAGCGCCATTCAAGCCACTACGGTAGCGAATGGACGGGCAACCATGACGAGCACTGACTCCGATAAGGTATTAACACCTGAGCCGCCAGATGAACCGGCACACGGATGGCTTGCCAGGTGGCACAAGACGCCTCTTTACTTGCGCATCATCGGTGCGCTCATCCTCGGTTCGATCACCGGGGTCATTCTCGGCGCGCTGGGAGAAAGAGGCGTCCGCATAGCTGAAGGTTTAGCTGTTCCGAGTCGCTTGGTCTTGCGGCTTCTTGGGGCGCTCGCGCCGCCGCTTATTCTGTTCGCTATTATTCATGCTTTGATGTCCGCCAGGATCAAGGGGCGTACAGGAGCGCGGCTCATCTGGCTGTTGACATTGAACACACTGGTCGCTATCACTATCGGCATCGCGGTAGCAAACGTCGTGCGGCCCGGACGCTGGGCGCAACTCACGCCGCCGACCACTCAAGAAGATGCGAAGGCCTCGAACGACCCTCTGACGCAGTTTCTGGACAACGTGCCCCGTAGCCTGCTGGGGCCGCTCGGCGATAACGGAAAAGTGATCGGCGTGATCTTCATCGCCGTCGCGTTCGGGATCGCATTGCGACGTGTGCGCGATGAAGAAATCCGCACAGTGGCGGATCTCGTCGAGCTTGTCTTCGACTCGTTGATCGTCATCCTGCACTGGATCATTGATATAGTTCCGCTGGCCGTGTTCGCCATCGTGGCGAGCATCATTGGCACGAGGGGCTTCAGCGACTTCCTGGCGCTGGGAGCTTTCGTGCTGGCGGTCTTGCTGGCGCTCTTTTTGCAAGCCTGCTATTACCTCGTGCGGATACGTGTCGGCTCCTGGGTGCGCCCTTTCGATTTAATTCGTAAGACGAGTGATGCGCTGCTGATGGCCTTTTCCACAGCTAGCTCCACCGTGACCATGCCAGTCACTTACCAATGCCTGCGCTACAGGGTTGGGTTGCGCGAGCAGTCGGCGAGCATGGGCGCACTGGTGGGCGCAAACTTCAACAATGACGGCACTGCTCTGTACGAGGCCATGTCAGCCCTTTTCATCTCACAGATGCTGGGCATGCAGCTCACGCTGACGCAGCAGTTGCTGGTGGTGCTCACATCGGTGGTGGCGTCTGTGGGCGCGGCAGGCATCCCCGAAGCAGGTCTGGTCACGATGACGCTGGTGTTCAGCGCCGTCGGACTACCCGTCCAATACATCGCCGTGCTGCTCACCGTAGATTGGTTTCTGGATCGTTGCCGCACGACGGTCAACGTCATGGGCGACATGAACGTAAGCTGTTTGCTGGACGGCGAGGTGCCGGAGGGCAAATCGCCCCCCCATCCTGGAACGGCTGCGATTGCTGCTGCTGCTGTCTGATCTACCACTCATGAGATGGCGTGGTGGTCTGTATCGTCGTGATTACATGAAAGTCATAACGTTGGTTTAGCCGATGCGCTGTTTGCGGCGACGGCTGAATTTCGGCAGGCCGCGTTAGTGACGCTAAACAGTAAGCATTTTCCAATGTTGGCGAATGTCATAGTTCCATATCAGAAGGTTTGATACCACGCAGCATCTAACAACTCAGTCAACCGGAGCGCAGAAGTCAACGTCAATGCCAAGCTCATACATTGGCTGAATAACACAGCACTTCATTTACCCGTGGCAGCCTGTATAAAGAAACTATGAGAGCAATCTATATACACCTCGACGGCCAGGAATACCCCTGCATTATTCAGCGAGAGCAGGGAAGCCTGGTCTTTGTGAAATTCATAGGAGAGAGGCCAAAGCAGCTCACAGAAGAGCTAGCTGTCCCGGTGTGTTATGTGCGAAAGCTTTGATTACATCAGAAGACCTTCGGCCTCCGGGGCCTGCGATGCGTTTTGGCCTCCGATGTGTGTGCCGGATTTGTGTACAAAGATAGAAAAGTGCATGCTACACGCATTACGCATTCACACACAATCTTTATGCTAATCAGGGATTATTCTGATAATGTGAGGTAGAGCAATAGGGAAATTTTACCCAAAATAGGCGGGTTTTTAATTGATTATGAGAAGGTGGGATAATAGCGGAAAAAGGTACACTTTAGACATTGAACCGAAAATTAACCACGTCGCCTTCCTGCATGACATACTCTTTGCCTTCGAGTCTGAGTAATCCCTGTTCGCGCGCCGCCGCGTATGAACCGGCGCGCAGCAGTTGGTCGTAGCTGACTATTTCGGCGCGGATAAAGCCGCGTTCAATATCGGAGTGAATTGTGCCCGCGGCCTGCGGCGCGCGCGTGCCCTGCTGGATGGTCCAGGCGCGCACCTCCTTTTCGCCCGCCGTCAAAAACGACATCAGGCCGAGCAGGTGATAGGCGCTCTTGATCAGGCGGTCAACGCCGCTGCCCACGACGCCGAGCGATTCCAGATAATCTTTGCGCTCGTCCGGCGGCAGCTCGACCAACTCTGCTTCAAGCTGCGCGCAGATCACGACACACTCGGCGGCCTCGCTTTCCGCTACTTCGCGCACTGTGCGGACGTGAGCATTCTCTTCACGGTCAGCGAGCGTCGCTTCGTCAACATTGGCGGCATAGATGGTCGGCTTGAGCGTTAACAGAAAGAAGCCGCGAGCGATGACGCGTTCATCCTGAGTGAGAGCGACGGTGCGGGCGGAGCTTCCCTCTTCGAGCGCGGGCTGCAATTTGTCCAGCACAGCAAGCTCTGCGCGCGCCGTCTTGTCGCCGCTCTTGACCGTCTTCTGTGCGCGCTCGCGCCGCCGCTCTACGCTCGCGAGGTCTGCCAGTGCAAGCTCTATCTGGATCGTCTCAATATCACGTCGCGGGTCAATCGAGCCTTCGACGTGGACGATATTTTCGTCCTCAAAGCAGCGCACGACCTGTACGACCGTATCCGTCTCGCGTATGTTGGCGAGAAACTGGTTGCCGAGCCCTTCGCCCTTCGACGCGCCGCGCACAAGGCCAGCGATGTCCAGAAACTCTACGGTCGCGGGAACAATGACACTGGTCTTGACCAGCTTCGCCAGCGGCTCCAACCTCTCGTCCGGCACGGCGACCACCCCGACGTTGGGCTCTATAGTGGCGAACGGATAGTTGGCCGCGAGCGCCGACGATTGCGCCGTCAGCGCGTTAAAGAGCGTGGACTTGCCGACATTCGGAAGCCCGACGATACCTGCCCGAAGCATAAAGACACCTCAACGGAAACGGATCAGCGAGTCGAAACCAAACCAACTCTTTTACACTGCCGCGCGCGCGCCTGTCCAGTCGCTCAAGATATATTTAATGTTGCGTGAATATGCGTGGAAGCATTTACCCTGAAGATGCCGGGAGCGCTTTTGCTTTTGCAACTATTGGCCTGCTTTCGCGTATAATCAACTTGTCCGGCAAAGTTTCGTAATCACAAAACCGCAAAAGTCTTTTTATTCGGGAGACCAAAAGATGAAAGATTTGGCCGATGTCGCATTGAATGCCGCCAGAGGGAAGGGCGCTTCCTATGCCGACATACGTATCAGCCGTTTTCTCAACCAGTTCGTCGTGACGCGCGAGCAGCGAGTCCAGAATGTCACGAACACGGAAACGTTCGGCTTCGGCGTTCGCGTGCTGGTGGACGGGTCCTGGGGCTTCTCCGCTTCGAGCATCCTGGAAAAAGAGGAGATAGTGCGCGCAGCAGAACGCGCCGTCAGTGTCGCGCGCGCCAACAAGGCGATTCAGAAAACGCCGATTACGCTCGTCCCCGTAGAGAAATACCCGGACGCTAAATACAACACGCCCTTCAAGCAAGACCCCTTCACCGTCTCGCTCACGGAGAAGGCGGATTATCTGCTGAAGGTCAACGCGGCGGCGGCGAAGGTCACGGGAGCACCGGGGCCCATGTTCGTCAATTCCATCATGTTCTTTACCAAGGAAGAGAAGTACTTCGCCTCGACCGAGGGCTCTTACATAGAGCAGACGCTCGTTCGCGGATGGCCCAGCTTTACAGTCACCAGCGTTAATACCAAGACGGGAAAGTTCGAGCAGCGCAACTCTCTGGGCACGCCGGTCGGTAAGGGTTACGAGGTCGTCGCCGAGTATGATCTCCTGAATGAAGCGCCGCGCGCCGCCGAGCAGGCGATTCAAAAACACACGGCCAAGCCGGTCGAGCCCGGACGCCGTGACCTAGTGCTTCACCCGACCCATCTATGGCTGACGATTCACGAATCCGTCGGGCATCCCACGGAGCTTGATCGCGTGCTCGGCTATGAAGCCAACTACGCGGGCACATCTTTTGCCACGCGCGAGAAACTTGGAAAATTTCAGTACGGCTCGAAGATCGTCAACATCAAGGCCGATAAGACTCAATCGAACGGGCTGGCAACCTGCGGCTGGGATGACGACGGCGTGAAGACAACCGAATGGGACATCATCAAGGACGGCGTTCTGGTGGGCTATCAAACGGTGCGCGATAACGCGGCTGTGATCGGGCTGGCGCGCTCCAACGGCGCGTCCTATGCCGATAGCTGGCGCTCCGTGCAGTTTCAAAGAATGCCGAACGTAAGCTTGCTGCCCGCCGCCGGCAATCAAAAAATCAGCGCCGATGATCTGATAGCGGATGTCAAAGACGGCATTTACATAGAGGGCGACGGGTCTTTTTCGATAGATCAGCAGCGGTACAATTTCCAGTTTGGCGGGCAGGTCTTCTGGGAGATCAAAAACGGTAAGAAGACTGGATTGCTTCGTGATGTCGCATATCAATCGCGCACGCCGGATTTCTGGGCGGCCTGCGACGGCCTCGGCTCGAAAGAGTTCTACGGGCTCGGCGGCTCTTACTTCGACGGCAAGGGCGAGCCCTCGCAGATCAATGCCGTCTCGCACGGTTGCCCGCCCGCGCGCTTCCGCAATATCAACATCATTAATACAGGGAGGAAAATCTAAGATGGCTCTACTCTCTGCCAAAGAAGCGGAAACGCTGTTACAGAAAGTGCTGGCGCTCTCGAAATCGGACGAGATGGAGGCGACGCTGCAAGGCGGTCGTCGTGCCTGGACGCGCTTCGGCGTTAACTCCGCCTCGACCAGCGGCGATACGGATGATCTCTCGCTCGCCGTCAACTCTCACTTCGGCCAGCGCAGCGGCGTCGCAACCTCCAATACGCTCGACGATAAAGGACTTGAAAGGGTCGTGCGCGCCGCCGAAGAGATCGCGCGCCTCAGGCCCGAAGATCCAGAGCAGATGCCCTTCATCGGGAAGCAAAAGTATGAAGACATAAGCGGCGGGTTTGACGAAGCGACCTACAACGCGGGAGCGGATGTGCGCGCCGCAGGGATCGCCGCCACTATTGACCCATCGCGCGCGAAAAATCTGATCGCCGCCGGTCTCTTTGATAATAACGGCGGCTTTCAGGCGATTGCGAACACGCGCGGCAACTTCGCCTACACGCGCAGCACTCTGGCTTCCTTCACGACGACAGTGCGGACGGCGGACGGCACGGGCTCCGGCTGGGGCTCTGCCATGTCGCACCGCATAGGGGACGTTAACGCCCGTGCCGTCGGCGCGCGCGCCGTCGAGAAGGCGGAGCTGTCGAAAAACCCTGTCGCCATTGAGCCCGGCAATTACACTGTCATTCTTGAGCCGAACGCCGTCGGCGATCTGGTCTCCTTCATGACCTTCTTCTTCGGCGCGCGCCAAGCTGACGAGGGTCGCTCCTTTCTCTCTAAAAAGGGCGGCGGGAATCTCGTCGGCGAAAAGCTCTTCGGCGATCAGGTCAATATTTACACCGACCCGAACTACGCAAACGCGCCCGGCGATCCCTTCGACAATGAAGGCTTACCGGCCGTTCGCATGGACTTCGTGCGTGGCGGCGTCGTCAAGACGATGAACTATTCGCGCTTCTGGGCCAAGAAGCAGGGCAAAGAGCCGACGCCGGGGCCAGCCAATATCATTATCGAGGGTGGCAAGAGTTCTATCGAGGATATGATCAAGAGCACGGAGCGCGGCATTCTGGTAACGCGCCTGTGGTACATCCGCCTCGTTGATCCGCAAAGTGTGCTGCTGACGGGACTGACGCGCGACGGCACGTTCCTCATCGAGCAGGGAAGGCTCAAGAGCGCGATCAAAAACTTCCGCTTCAACGAGACGCCGGTCAAGATGCTGAACAATATCGAGATGATGTCGCCCTCTGTACGCATCACGGGCTCGGAACGCGTCGGCGAGCAACTGCCGGTGCTCGCGCCCGCTCTCAAAGTGCGCGACTTTTCATTCACGAGTCTGTCCGACGCAGTCTGACGATTTTGGATTTTAGATATTGGATTTTGGATTGGTGAGCAACCCTAGGTTCAACGCCTTGATTCCAACATTCAAGATACCTGAAACGTTAATCTAAAATCCAAAATCCAATATCTAAAATGGGTAGTGCTCTTGCGCTGGGGTTGATTGCGATTGCGGGCGGCACGCTCCTGACTTATCTCTATGATGAGGGCGTGCCGCTCGTTTCGCGTCTCTCGGCGGGCGCGGTGCTAGGGTTCAGCGCGTTCGGCCTGCTGGCCTTTCTCTACGCCTCCTTTCTGGGTCTCACATGGATCACGCTCATCCTCGCCGCCATCTCGGTTGCGCTCCCGCTCGTGTTGCTCCGGGAGCCGAAGCTTCGGGCTCAGGTTTTTGAAGATATAGAAACGGCGATACGCGACTTGCGACGTGCCGCAAGGCATCCGAGCCTGCACACGACCTTGAGCTTTATATTTTACGCAAGCGTTGCGCTCCTGTTATGGCTCGTCTTTGATCGCGCGATGTTCGAGCAGGGCGAAGGTCTCTACACGGGCCTCGTCAATAACTATGGCGATCTGCCGTTTCATCTGAGCGTCATCACGAGTTTTGTCAAAGGCGCAAACTTTCCGCCCGAAGACCCGACCTATGCGGGCGCATCCTTTACATATCCGTTTCTGGCGGACTTTATTGCGGCCTGTTTTGTGCGGGCCGGAGCGACCTTGCGCGAGGCCATGCTGCTGGAAAATTTTGTGCTGGCGCTGGCTTTCACGGGACTTCTTTATCGCTTGACGCTCGTCTGGACGCGCGACCGCGCGGCAGCACACCTCTCGATTGTTCTGGTGTTCTTTAGTGGGGGCTTCGGCTGGTGGCTCTTATTCAATGACGCGCGCCAGAATGATCAAGGCATCGTTGCCTTGCTCAAACAGTTGCCGCACGATTACACGATCATTCCAGACAGTGTGTATCGCTGGGGTAATGCTTTGACGACGCTCCTGGTTCCACAGCGCGGCATGCTGCTCGGTCTGCCGCTCGCCATTTTAGTCTTCACACAGTGGTGGCAAGCTTTCGAGATAGAGAATCAAAACGAGAAGGGTAAAGAGGGAAAGCGAAAGACCAAAAAAGCTAAGAGGGTGAGGCCAGAGAACCAGGTCTCGTCACCCGCTTTCTTCTCTTTTCTAGACTTTCCCGGCGTGCGGCGGATGATCGCGGCGTGGGCCATCGCGGGCTTGCTGCCGCTCGCGCACGCGCACAGTTTTGTTGTCGTAATGATAGTGGGCGCTGCGCTGGCCCTTATTCAAGGCCCGCGACGCCTTCGTGCGTGGGCCGTCTTTTTCGCCGCCGCGCTTGTGCTCGCTGCCCCGCAGATGTGGTGGGCAACACACGGCAGTTCTGTGCAGGCCGGAACATTTTTCGCCCGCCAGATCGGCTGGGATCACGGCGAGACAAATGTTTTATGGTTCTGGCTCATCAATACCGGACTGTTTATTCCGCTGCTCATCGCGAGCGCGTCCTGGCGCGGTGTAAAACCGGTTGTCTCGAAAAGGCTGCTCCTTTTTTATTTGCCCTTCACACTTTGTTTCCTGATCCCGAACCTGTTCAAATTAGCGCCGTGGGTGTGGGACAATATCAAGGTTCTCTTTTACTGGTACGTCGCCTCAGTGCCGCTCGTCGCGTTGCTGCTCGCAAGACTCTGGCGCGCATCCAAGGGGCTGCGAATCGTGGCGACTGCTTTGATCGTCGCCTTGACGCTCTCAGGTGTATTGGATGTCTGGCGCGTCGTTTCGCGCGCGACCGAGCTGCAAGAGTTTGATCGAGACGGAGTCGCATTTGCCGCGATAATGGAAGAAAGGACGCCGCCTCGTGCGCTTGTGCTTCACGCGCCGATTCATAATCATCCTG